>JAILPF010000484.1 GCA_024699575.1 Acetatifactor sp.
TTTTCAAGTTCAACACTCAGGGAAAGCTTACCGCCAAGTCCTGTTTTCATAGTTCCGATAGCAGCATCATTTACAAAGACTTCATACTCGGTATCATCAGTCATGCCAACAGTGATTTGCGCGTCCTCATCACCCTCAACAGTAAATTCAACACCGTTCTCTGTCTCCTTAAAATCAATTACGCTGGTTCCGGGAACAGATTCGTACAGGAACATGCCATTTTTTTCGAGCTTTGTGATTTCATTGTAGGTCTTAACCTTTAACAGGTCACCGCCGTGCTTAAAATCCTCCACCTTTGCCTTTTTTGCAAGCTTGTGATTGCCGAAACTAATCGCACCGTCCCTCTCGCTACGGAGCAACTCCTCTACTACTGCCATTTCTTTCGTCCTCCTGATTCTTGGTAGTTTCAGTATAATATAATTTCCGATTTTTTTCTACAAATTTTTCTGGAAATATTAAGAATTCTTTACGGTAAATACTACCTTTCCATTCTTAAATCCAGCCAGGACACGGTCTCCGGGAACAACCTTTTTAAGCAGGATTTCCTCTGCCAAAGCATCCTCCACCACAGACTGAATTGCACGCTTTAATGGTCTTGCTCCCATCTTGTTGTCAGAGTATTTTTCAACCAAGTGTTCTTTTAATGCAGGAGTCATACTCAGATGAATATCCATCTGCTTTTCACATCTCTTATAAAGATTGGAAGCAAGCAGATTTACAATCTCCTTCATGTTATCACGATTAAGCTGATGGAACACGATAATGTCATCAATACGGTTAATGAATTCCGGCTTAAAGTTCCTCTTCACCTCTTCCATCACACCCGATTTCATCTTCTCGTAATCCTTCTTCTCACTGCTGTCCGCTGCGAATCCCAGATTTTTCGGGTCTACGATTCTCTGTGCGCCCGCGTTTGAAGTCATAATCAGAATCGTATTTTTGAAGCTGACTTTTCTTCCCTTGGAGTCAGTGATATGTCCATCATCCAACACCTGTAACAGCACGTTAAACACGTCAGGATGTGCTTTTTCTATCTCATCAAACAAGACTACTGAATAGGGATTTCGACGAACTTTTTCACTGAGCTGCCCGCCTTCTTCAAATCCCACATATCCTGGAGGAGAACCTATCATTTTGGAGACCGAATGCCCCTCCATATATTCTGACATATCTACACGTATCATCGCATCTTCCGAGCCAAACATTGCCTCTGCAAGAGCCTTGCTCAATTCCGTTTTACCGACACCCGTAGGTCCCAGGAACAGGAAGGAACCAATCGGTCTGTTCGGATCCTTCAATCCCACTCTTCCACGACGCATTGCCTTTGCCACTGCCGAAACAGCCTCTTCCTGCCCGATTACTCGTTTATGAAGTATTTTCTCAAGCTTCAACAGGCGTTCGCTTTCCTTCTCAGCAAGCTTCTGGACCGGAATCTTAGTCCACATTGCAACGACTTCAGCAATGTCATTTTCTCCGATACTGATGCGCGCCTCCTCTTCCTTTTTCTCCCTGCGCTTTAACATACGGTTATATTTCTGTACCAGTTGATCCTGATTTCGCTTAATCTCAGCAGCCTGCGTAAAAGCTTCCATTCGGATGGAACGTTCAATTTGGATATCCATTTTCTTGATCTGTTCCATGCATTCCTTCAGCGCATCCGGCATATCAGTCGATTTCAGCCTTGCACTGGCGGCTGCTTCATCAATTAAATCAATTGCTTTGTCAGGAAGATTTCTGTCATTAATATATCTGTTGGACAAACGCACTGCAGCCCAGACCGCCTCAGAGGTAATCTTTACCTGATGATGTTCCTCATATTTTCCCTTGATACCCTCAAGAATTCGAATTGCCTCATCTTCTGTAGGTTCTTCCACATTGACAGGCTGGAAACGACGTTCCAGTGCGGCATCTTTTTCCACATACTTGCGATACTCAGAAATGGTGGTAGCACCAATCAGCTGTATCTCGCCTCTTGCCAAAGATGGTTTCAAAATATTGGATGCGTCAATTGCACCCTCTGCTCCTCCCGCACCAATGATAGTATGAAGCTCATCCAAAAAAAGAATTACATTTCCGTCATCAATCACTTCTTTGATAACTTTCTTTATCCTCTCCTCGAATTCACCTCTGTATTTACTTCCTGCTACCATACCGGACAAATCCAGTGTTAATACTCTTTTATTTTGTACGGTAAAAGGCACTTCTCCTGACACGATTCTAAGCGCAAGCCCTTCCACAACTGCTGTTTTGCCCACGCCGGGTTCACCAATCAGGCAAGGATTGTTTTTCGTTCTACGGCTCAGGATCTGAATAACTCTTCTGATTTCATCCTCCCTGCCGATAACCGGATCCAATCTGCCCTCTCTGGCCAACGCGGTCAGATCCCTGCTGTATTGTTCCAGGGTGGAAGCTTTTCCCTTACCGGAATTCTTACGTCCCAAATCTTCTTTATAGAGATTTCCATCCTGTCCAATTGCGACAAGGGTATCTGAATAAATCTTCTGGATGTTGGCGCCCAATGTAGAAAGAAGTCTGACAGCAACATTCTCCCCTTCTTTAATCAGCCCCAGAAGCAAGTGCTCCGTTCCTGTTTCCTTTTGTCCAAACCGTTCTGCCTGCCTATGAGCCTCCTCCAGAACTTTAGCAGCTCTCGGAGAGTATCCTCCTCTCTCCTTTACACTGATACCGCTCTCAAATGCAATCAGTTCCTGAATCATATCAAGAACTGCAGATACTTCTACTCCATCCTGTTGCAATACTTTAGCAGCGACACCGGTCTCTTCCTTCAGCAATCCTACCAGAATATGCTCTGTGCCGATATACCCCTGCTTCATGCTGCGTGCACAGCGTGCGGCATAATTTAGCGCCGACTGTGCTTTGTCTGTAAAACGTGACTGCATTAACTCAGCCCTCCATAATCTTCATAAATTTCATCGATGAGCTCATGTACCTCTTCTCTGGAAATATTCTTGCAACTGCATTTCGCCAGAAGTACCCTAAGTTCTCTTTTTAATTCTTCCATCGTCCTCAGATGGTCTACATCGATAGCTATCACAGCTCCTTTTCGTCTATCCACCTTAACATAGCCTTCCTGCTTCAAAACCGCATAGGCTTTATTCACAGTATGCATGTTTATTCCAATGGTATCTGCGAGCTGTCGCACACTTGGCAGGGAATCCCCCTCCCGAAATCTGGCAGTGGCAATCCCCAATATTATTTGGTTGCGGAGCTGCAGATACAATGCCTCATCGCTGTTGAAATCTATTTCTATCACCATAACGACTCCACTCCTTTCCAACCATCAAATTGTTATATTCATGATATAACAGCACATTTTTGCTGTCAACACAGTGACCCCAAAGTTTATAAGAATTTAAGAGACAAAAAAGGAGCCAATCGCTTAGTGCGACAGCTCCTCCCAATTTAGAAATTGTCGTCTTCTCCGTCCCAGTTATTTAAGAACTCAAATTCGAACTCATCCTCATCGGCCATAAAATTTTTGGATTTCCAGCCTGTACCCTTATTCGATTGTTCCGGCTGTGCAGGTCTTTCCTGCGTCGGTCTTCCCTGTGCCGGTGCTGCTCCTGCAGGTCTTCCCTGTACGGGTCTTCCCTGTGCCGGCGCTGCTCCTGCAGGTCTTCCCTGTGCGGGTCTTCCCTGTGCCGGCGCTGCTCCTGCGGGTCTTCCCTGTACGGGTCTTCCCTGTGCCGGCGCTACTCCTGCGGGTCTTCCCTGTACGGGTCTTCCCTGCGCCGGTGCTGTTCCTGCCGGTCTTGCTCCACCCGGACGTTTATCTGTGCCTACATTATGCATCACTTTTTGACCGCTTCCGGATGGTCTCTCCGCAGTGCGTCGTCTGATTGTCTCTTTCTCCACCTGTGCAAAATAAGCAGCATCCTGCATGTCTCGCATGCGGAAAATCAAATAAGCAACTGCGCCGCCTAACGCCACAATCACAAACACAAGGAATATAACCAAAATCTTCTGACTTTTTACTTTTTGATTTTCTGCTTCATACATCTTACGGTTGTTCTCGGCCACATCAAACATATCCTGAATTTTGTAGCGTTCACCGGAAAGATTATCAATCAGATACCATTTATCTACGTCCCACTGTGTATCCCAGTCTTTAGTGACTGTCGGAGTCTCAGCAACTTCCTCCGCTTCTTCGCCGGTGGCATCTACCTCCTGGCTTTCCTCAGTATACGGTGTTACCTCCCCGGATAATGCTAGGAAATCCGATCGGATAAATCCGGTCACATCTGTTCCGTTTGCAATAAAGTTCACCTGATACCAGACTTTTCCGTCAGAGCCGTCCGCCTGACCAATTACGGTCACAGCCACACCACTTTTAGCCGTTGTAACAATCTGACTGCTGGTAGATGCATCTGAACGCACTCTGACCGACTCTCCGTTTGTCACATTTGCACTGACAGGATTGACCTGTGTGACAACCGCTGTGGGCGGTGTTGTGACAGGATTAACCGTATTGGTATCAGAAGCTGTGCTCTCCGAAGAAGTAGCAGCTGTGCTACCTGCTGTAATCGTTTTCGGTGTGGAGCCGTCTGTAATGGAAACCAAATCCGAACGGATATATCCAAGTGTGTTAGCGTCCACAAAGATTTGATACCAGACGGTATTATCGCCGGCTGTCACCTGTCCATTGATAGTCACAGACGCATCCTTTGTCGCACTTCCAACCACTTCACTGGTTGCGCTTGCTTCCTTTCTGATTTTTGCACTGGCTGCCGTAACCTTTCCCTGACTCTGTGCATAGCTTACCATGGCAAAGCCATCTATTGATAAACCAATTACCATTGCAAGCATCAAAGTCCCGACCGCAAGCATCACTTTATGAATGGGATTCCATTCTTTTACTCTGCTCATTTGTAATCTCCCTTCCAACTTCATCCTGTTACTCATGTATAAATCTTCTGCGTCCTTCATCGCCCTGTTCCCGTATACCGTAACCGGTCTTGCCTTTGCGCTGAAGCTCTCGCTGCTGCTCTTCTATAGTGCGATGAAGCTGCATCTCACATTCATCGCAGTACTGTCCGCTGCGGATTTCTTTACCACACCTTTCACAGTGCAGGAACACCTTTGACGTGG
Source organism: Acetatifactor sp. (assembly GCA_024699575.1). Lineage (GTDB taxonomy): Bacteria > Bacillota > Clostridia > Lachnospirales > Lachnospiraceae > Acetatifactor. Next base: position 5,110 of record JAILPF010000484.1, read on the forward strand.
AAGCCACCTCAAGGCGAGCCTCCCTGAGCATTCTTCTGATTGATTTCTGAGAAACTCCAGTGGCATTCTCAATATCCATCGCAGTAGCTCCGCTGTTTTTTTCAATATATCTGCGTGCTTTACCGTAGTCATCATAATCTTCATAACCACATTCCTCGCACTGATATTCACCGATACCGCGATAAACCATAACGCCCCCACATTGTTTACACACACGTGGGACATGATAGTAATCCATTAATCCAAGATCTTCCATGGCATCCCCTCCTATGCCTCGTCAATCGCCTTTCCTATGTCATGACGCATATATTTATTCTCAAAGGATACCCACTCCGTAGCCTCATATGCCTTCTTTCTGGCTTCTTTCAGCGTCTCACCTTTGGCCGTAATTCCCAGCACACGTCCACCGTTTGTCACGATTCTGTGCCTGTCATCAAATTTGCTTCCTGCATGGAAACAATAATAGTCATCTTTTCCCTCAAACTTTTCAAGACCCTTAATCTCGAATCCCTTTTGGTAGGAAACCGGGTAGCCGTCAGATGCAAGCACTACGCAAACTGCTGCATTATCCTCAAACTCCAGTTCCAGTTGATCCAGTGTACCGTCGATACATGCATCCACTACATCCATTATATCATTTTTCATCCTGCAAAGCACTACCTGTGCTTCCGGATCTCCAAACCTTGCATTATATTCCAGAACTCTGGGTCCCTTAGATGTAAGCATCAGACCAAAGAAAATAATTCCCTTAAATTCTCTGCCCTCAGCAGCCATTGCATCCACCGTTGCCTGATAAATGTATTTTTTACAAAATTCATCCACTTCCTCTGTGTAGAACGGACTGGGTGAAAAAGTTCCCATTCCACCGGTATTTAATCCCCTGTCTCCATCCTGTGCGCGCTTATGATCCTGTGCGGAGGTCATGGGCTTAATCGTCTTGCCATCTACATAGGAGAGAACAGATACCTCCCGTCCGGTCATAAATTCCTCAATTACCATGCGGTTTCCTGCGTTGCCAAAATGCTTGTCCAGCATAATTTCCTTCACACCGGCCTTTGCCTCTTCCAGGGTATTGCAAATCAGCACCCCTTTTCCAAGTGCAAGCCCGTCTGCCTTCAGTACGATAGGCATCTCTGCGGTTTCAAGATACTCTAATGCTTTCTCCGGATCATCAAAGGTCTCATACGCTGCCGTAGGAATGTTGTATTTCTTCATCAAATCCTTGGAAAAGGCTTTGCTTCCCTCCAGAATTGCCGCTTTCTTATCAGGTCCAAACACGCGAAGTCCTTCTGCCCTGAGTACATCTACAAGTCCTCCAACCAGAGGGTCATCCGGTGCAACAAACACGAGATCAACTGTCTTTTCCTTTGCATATGCAGCAATCTTATCAAATTCCATCACGCCGATAGAAGGTTCACACTCTGCAATCTGTGCGATACCTGCGTTGCCGGGTACACAATATATTTTGTCAACTCTTTTACTTTTTTTCATGCTGGTAGCGATAGCATGCTCCCTTCCGCCACCACCTACGATCAAAACCTTCATCAACCCATTACCTCACTTTTAGCTTCTTTTCACATGTCCGTTTTCTACTCTGATTCTGCTGTTGGCAATATCATCAACTGCCTGCGGAAGCAGAATCCATTCAGCCTGCTCCATCACACGTTTTTGCAGAATTTCCGGAGTATCATCGTCTTCCACCTTTACAGCTTTCTGTGCAATGATGGGACCTTCGTCCATTCCTTCTGTTACAAAATGTACGGTTGCACCGGTCACCTTGACACCTCTTTTCAGTGCCTGCTCATGCACCTTCAAGCCATAATATCCCACTCCGCAAAAAGAGGGAATCAACGATGGATGAATGTTGATGATACGGTTACTGTATTTATGAACCATTGCCTCGGGAATTGCCACCAAAAATCCGGCAAGTACAATCAAGTCCGGAGCAAACGAATCTACTTTTTCCAATAAAGCATCGTTAAAAGCTGCTCTGTCCGCATAATCTTTGGGTGATACACTAACCGCAGGGATTCCGGCATTTTTCGCTCTCTCAAGACTTTTTACTGTCTTATTATTGCTGAGTACTCCTACAAGCTGTGTATTCGTAATCTTCCCTGATGCTGTCGCATCAATAATCGCCTGTAAATTTGTTCCGCCACCGGATACTAAAACCAATACTCTTAGCATAAGGTCACGCCCTTCTCTCCTGCTTCGCAGCTACCAACGATGTAAGGAGTATCTCCGGCCTTACGAATTGCATCCATTGTCTTATCTACATCTGCCGGGTCTACTGCAAGCACCATGCCAAGACCCATGTTGTATGTATTGTACATCATCTCTTCAGCGATATCGCCCTTCTTCTGCATCAATTTGAAGATTGCAGGCACTTCATAGCTATCCTTCTTTACGACTGCATTGATTCCATCCGGAAGCATTCTGGGAATATTCTCGTAGAATCCACCACCCGTGATGTGGCTGCAGCCTTTTACTGTCACGCCTGCATCCTTAATGGATTTCATGGCCTTTACATAGATTCTGGTAGGCGCAAGAAGAGTCTCACCCAGAGTTGCACCCAGCTCATCATAATATGTTTCAAGGCTCTCTTTGGTCATCTCAAATACTTTACGGACAAGGGAAAATCCATTGGAGTGAACACCTGAGGATGCAATACCCACAAGCACATCACCCGCTTTGATATTCTCACCGGTAATCAGATCCTTCTCATCTACAACACCTACCGCGAAACCTGCCACATCATACTCGTCAACAGGCATCAGGCCCGGATGTTCCGCTGTCTCACCGCCAATCAGCGCAGCGCCGGCCTGCTTACAGCCCTCAGCCACACCCTTCACAATTGACGCAATCTTCTCAGGATAGTTCTTGCCACAAGCAATATAGTCCAAGAAGAACAATGGCTCACCGCCGGCGCATGCAACGTCATTCACACACATTGCCACGCAATCAATACCGATGGTATCATGCTTATCCAGCAAAAATGCAAGTTTGATTTTTGTTCCGACACCATCTGTACCGGACAACAAAATCGGGTTTTCCATATTTTTAAATGCATTCATGGAAAATGCACCGGAAAATCCACCAAGTCCACCCAGAACCTCGGGACGCATGGTTTCCTTAACATGCTTCTTAATCAGCTCCACTGACTGATATCCTGCTTCAATGTCTACTCCTGCTTTCTTGTAATCCATCATTCTCCTCATTTCTGCACAGCAGCTCGTTTTATCTTGCAGGCGCTGTGCGGCCTGTATATTCGAAAAAAGTAAAAACTTATTTCTGTCCTTTCAAGTACTCTTTATAGCCGATTTCCTGTAATTTCTTGTCTTTTCCTTCCACCTGCTCCTTGAGCTTTTTGCTGTAGTCTTTCAGTTTATCCAAAAGTTCAGGATTGGAGGTTGCAAGAATCTTAGCTGCCAGAAGTCCGGCATTCGCACCCCCGTTGATAGCAACTGTCGCGACCGGAATACCGGAGGGCATCTGAACAATTGAGTACAGAGAATCTCTTCCTCCCAAAGATGTGGTATGCATCGGAATACCGATAACCGGCATCGGGAAAATTGCCGCACACATTCCCGGCAAATGTGCTGCCATTCCGGCTCCTGCGATAATAACCTTAAAGCCTTTCGCCTCAGCATTCTTCGCATATTCAAAAAATACATCCGGCTCTCTGTGTGCACTGATGATAGTCATCTCATAAGGAACCCCCAGTTCCTCCAGAATATCTGCCGCCTTTGCCATAACCGGCATATCGGAGTCACTTCCCATTACAATTCCCACTTTTCCCATGTCTTTTTCCATTGTCTTACCATGCCTTTCCGTTTAAATCTTTTTCTAGTTTACTAGAATCAAAAAAGTGTTGCAACCTATTTTCTATAAAAAAGCCTGATTTAATTCTTCTGTACCTGCAAGAACAAATCGTCCATTCTGAATAATCGGAAGAATTGTTCCATCTTCTCTGACCGCAGACAATTCTCCAAGCTCATCATAAGGAATGGTGATATCTGTATGACAGTTGAAATATGCCTTGGAACTGTCCTTGTCGCGCAGCAATGAAACTTCATTATCCTTTGCCACAATTTCTTTACCGTCCGGATTGTACACTCTGACATCCTCGGAATGCGAATAGCAGGTATCACCCACT
>JAILPF010000492.1 GCA_024699575.1 Acetatifactor sp.
TTCCTTATAATAAATATTCTCTTTTTTGTCTTTGTAATCACAGATGTTTAATATGAACATATAATCACTCTCCTTCTTTAGTCCTATCATTACCGTTTATTTGTATCTTGGTTGTGGCTGAAGTATACAAAAAGGGATGTGCAAAATTTCGCACATCCCCGGAATGGTTCAAAACCTTATATATCTTTGCACATCTTTCAAATAATCATGATGTCCTTAATTGCCACTACAGTTCCATATTGATCTTCGATTTCAAGTCTTTTATGCCGCTCCATATAAGTGTCTCAGCAATCAAAATCGATGCTGCATTGCCATATTTCTTTCTAAGCAATTCTTTTGTTTTCTCTTGTATAAAAAAATAAGTATTACTGTCCATTTTATTCCAACTACTTATTTCACCGGCACGATCAACAAATTCCGAATCCGTAACCGAGTTATAGATTACCCATTTCAGTATGAACGAATCTATCGGAACATCGAAATCTCTTTCAAATTCCTTAAGAGAAATGTCAAACAACTCTACTCCATAAACAAGTTCCAAAAAATAGATATACTTAATGGACATATTAATATATTTCTGCGCCATTCCATATTTTGATCCGAAATAATCTTCGGCCAACCGCTTCAGTGCGCTTTCATGCCATGATTGATAATCTATGTAATCATCATCAAGTTTTTTCATTTCCTCAATAAAGGTATCACATACAACATCTTTATTTTTCAGTATTGGAGAACCACTTTTCTTCTTTTCGTATATTATCGTATCATTCCACGCCTTGTTTTTTAAAACATATTCCATTAGTCTGGCTTTATTCTTTGGTCTGATTTCACCCTCTAAAGCTCGTCTCATGGTTTCGCTAAATTCTTCATCAATAAAATTTTTGGCAATGCTTAAATCTTTTTTCATACATCATACTCTCCTCATAGGTCTGAAACCTTTCCATAACATCCAAAAACTCTTCCGGAACTCTATTTCTGCACTCCTCTTTCATCCACTCAGGAACACTATTAAAGGCCTCTGCCATGCTTCCGGCGATGCAGGTAAGGGTATCGCAGTCGCCACCGAGAGAAACGGCATTCCGTATGACATCTTCAAAGTCACTTCCTTCAAGAAATGCGGTGATCGCTTCGGGAACGGTTTCCTGGCAGCTTTCAACATGGTGATAATGCGGTCTTATCTCATCGCATGTGCGCGACAGGTCATAGCCGAATTCGTTTATGATATAGTTTTTCACTTCGTCTTTGCTTTTCCCGTTGCGAAGCAGAAATATCGCAGATGCCACGGATTCCGCGCCTTTTAGGCCTTCAGGATGATCGTGACTGACCTCAGCGGACCATCTTGCAACCTCTCTGGTGCGTTCGATCGTGTCGAAGAACCATCCAATGGACGATACGCGCATCGCCGCACCGTTTCCCCAGCTCCCGTAGGGTTGCGGATCACACGAACGCAACCATTCAGAAAACCTTCCGCCGTATTCGCCCTGTGCATAACGATTGCCGAAATCCTGCATGCAAGCAACAAACTGCTTTTTCATCTCATACTCGCCGGCATCCAGGCCTGCATCCATAACAGCTTTCGCGACTGCGATCGTCATTGCGGAATCATCGGTATAGCGTACCCATTTCCGTTTATCAAAGAATTCAAAGTCCTTGGATTTGTTGCCCTGATCAAACTCGTAGGGCGCTCCGATCATGTCGCCAAGGATTGCTCCGTACATTTGTAGCCTCCTTATTGCGTATGCTTTACTAAGTACTTCGCCGGCACTGATTTTGTAAGCCATACGCCGTTTACAGAAAAATAGAACTTGAACCCGTCGTGGCTCATTTCTCCGCTCTTCACAGTGTAAATGACAGGCTTGCCGTGGCGCATACCCACTTTACGGGCCGTTTCCTCATCTGCAGACAGATGGACATACAGCCTTGACTTCGAGATGAGGCCCTGCTCATCTATGAGTGAGACATACTTCTCTCCGGTTCCATGATACAGTATTTCCGGAGGGTTCTTTTCCTCAAGTTCAACATCAACAGGAATGGAATGCCCCTGATTGGCGCGGATCAGCGTTTTATCCTCGTTGAAAGAGTAACGCTGCTTCTCGTCTTCAGCCACTATGCGTTCCAAAGTTTCCATGTCAAGCGGATGTGTCTTGTTAACACCTTCGATCAATTCCACCACATTCGCCCAGCCATGCTCATCAAGCGTAATGCCGATGGTTTCAGGCTTGTGGCGGAGGATTAAGGATATGAATTTGCTGGTTTCTTTGTCGGACATTATCCCTTTTATACCTTTCCGTTAAATATCTGACCTTCATTGTTAACGTGGCCATATACCCATAGCGCTCTGTCAAGATTTCTTTCAATGCTATATTCACCAAAGACCTGTTTAAGCAAGAAAAGATACTCTTTGTACATGGCAAATACCTTATCCAATTCATTTTTATCCGGAGCCGCACCCACAAAAACCTCTACAGTTTTTTTTCCTAAGTACAACGCTTTTATCGCACGATGTGCAAAGAAATCATAAATTGGGTATTCCTTATTACTCAAAAAGAATAATACTGTAATTAAATACACTGTCCCAACATACTTTAGTTCTTTTTTCTTTGCGATATCCAATATCTTCGCATAGTTTGACTCAAAGCCATCTATGCCTTTTTTACCCTTTTCGAGTTCCATACAGTTAACAGCATTAATAAACTCTTCAGCATTTTCTATCTTATGCCCTCTTCCATTAACTATTTCATTTTGCGGTATACTGTCCGCATCCTTAAGCTTAGCTTGCTTTCCAGTAAGCCTCCCCGCCTTCCACAAGAAAACTCTCTTGTCCAACACTTGCTTTCTTAATACCTCATCCGCGTAGTCCTCAACGCTTTTCTCCGTCTTGTTTTGCAGAACTGTTCCCAGCAAAATTTTCTCATCCACGGTATATGAATTGCTATTTTGAAAATAAAGCTGCTCGTACTTCTCAACAAATGCCTCTTTTTCGTTTTGTAATAAACTAAACCTGTATAAAGTTTTCATTTCCATCTCAGTCTCCTCGTAACTCATATTACAAAAACTGTCTAACTTTATTTTCCAAAAGCTACGATTTTACGTACTTCTAACCATTATTGGTTCCCTCTATACGTTTCCTTAATTTACACAAATATTCATTTATAAATTCAATAAATCCGTCCTCCTCTCTGTCCAATTCTCTTGCCTTTTGAAACGGCAAAAATCCGACTATCTTATAGCAAACAACTGCATAAACAGCGCTCCTGTTTGAATTAATAACACAATTATCAAATTCAATATATTTTTCGTCCTTATTGTGAATCCTCATAGCAAAAATATTATCACGGAGTTCAGCAAAGTCTTTCCGTTTCCATTTATAGGTT
>JAILPF010000504.1 GCA_024699575.1 Acetatifactor sp.
GTCCTTAGTACGAGAGGACCGGGATGGACGGACCACTGGTGTATCTGTTAGGAATCAATCCTATGGCAGAGTAGCCAAGTCCGGCAGGGATAAACGCTGAAGGCATCTAAGCGTGAAGCCCCCCTCAAGATGAGATATCCATAGACGAAAGTCTGGAAGACCCCTTGAAGACGACAAGGTAGATAGGAATGAGGTGTAAGCACAGTAATGTGTTCAGCTGACATTTACTAATCGGTCGAAAGCTTGACCAAGGTCAAAAGGCTGGAAGCAGCCTGGTTTGATGTGAGAAAGATTTGGTGTTCGGTTTTGAAGGTGCAAAACTTAATTTTTTGGCATTCCTTTTGGAATGTCTTTTTTATTACGTGAGGAATCGTATAAAAAAACCACAAAAATTTAAGAAAATTGTTTCTTTTTCTGTCAAATATGTTATAATGTCAATATGTAAATAAAATACTTTTAATATAAATGCGTTAGGAAAGTAGCGAGGTGAAAAAGATGGATACAAAAATTTTACTTGAGAACGGAACAAATGAACTGGAAATTCTTGAATTCACTCTTGCAGGTAATTCATATGGAATTAATGTTGCGAAGATAAGAGAAATAATTCCTTTCCAGCCGGTGACATTGGTTCCCAATTCACACCCCAGTATTGAAGGTATTTTTATGCCACGTGATACTATGATTACTGCAATTGATTTAAAAAATTGTTTGGGACGTGGAGAGTCGGAAGAAAAAGGTCTGTTTATTATTACGAACTTTAATCAGCTTGATATTGCATTTCATGTGGAAGCTGTTTTGGGAATCCATAGAGTTTCATGGAGAGATATTATTAAGCCGGATGCAACAATTTCTACTACAGATGAAAGTGTTGCAACGGGAATTATCAAGAAGGATGGAAAGCTTATCATTATTCTTGACTTCGAGAAGATTGTTTCCGATATTAATCCTGAGACAGGTTTGAAAGTTTCTGAGATTGAAGAACTTGGACCGAGAAAACGTAGTTCAGTTCCCATTTTGATTGCGGAGGATTCGCCGCTTTTGAATAAGCTGATTGTCGATTCCTTGAAAGCTGCAGGTTATGAAAATTTGATTCATACTGAAAATGGACAGAAAGCATATGATGTTATTTGCCAGTGTAAGGCAGAGGGAACATTACATGAACATGTTCGTTGCATCATCACTGATATTGAGATGCCTGAGATGGATGGACATCGCTTGACCAAGCTTGTAAAAGATGATGATGAAACAGCAGATATACCTATTGTTATTTTCTCATCTCTGGTGAATGAAGAGATGAAGAAAAAAGGAGAAGCTCTTGGAGCTGATGCACAGTTGTCTAAACCGGAAATTGCAAATCTTGTTAAGATTATTGATCAACTGGTTTTGGATAAGCATTTGGATGATTAATATTTTAAATACATATGAAAGTAAAAAGCTGGGAACTATCCCAGCTTTTTCACTGTTTGAAAGTGGTAGGTTGAGATGGAAGAGATATTAAGGAAAGAGTTTTTTTACGATATCGCAAGCGCTGATAAAATTCTGATTGGAATAGGAGAAGAGTTTGATACTGTTTTAAGTGCTGAAGGAAAAAAAGAGGCTGGATGTTGTAAGCAATTTCTTAAAGAAAAATCAAGATTGGATTTACTTCCGGCGATAGAAATGCTATGTAGAGATAAGGAAGATACGAAAATTATTGATGGATTGGCTAAATTAGTCAAACTGATAGAGGATAAAGACTATTATGTTGTTTCTACTTCAACCAATAGTTATATTGATTCTATAAAATGGAAAGAGAATCGTTTGGTTACCCCTTGTGGAGGAAGTACTTATAAACAGTGCCCAGATTGCTGTGAAGGTTCTCTTACGAAACTTGAGGATGACGATTGGGCAGAAATAAAAAAAATCAAAAACCACTCTACAATCACAGAACAGTTAGGGATTTGCAAGGTTTGTGGGCAGAAATTAATTTTAAATAATATTTACGCGAAGAAATATGATGAGAGCAGTTATCTTAAGGACTGGCAACAGTATATGACATGGTTGCAGAGAACAATCAATCGTAAATTAATGATTCTGGAATTAGGTGTAGGATTACAGTATCCGTCGGTTATCCGGTGGCCGTTTGAGAAAGTTGCTTTTTATAATCAGAAAGCCTCCTTCTATAGAGTAAATGAAAAATTGTATCAATTAACACCGGAGTTACATGACAAAGGAAAAACCATTGCGCAAAATTCCATTGATTGGCTTGCGTCACTGTGATAAACTAAAAAAGTATCATATATACGTTTGGGAAAGATGAGGAGAAAACATGCCTTCACAAGAAGAATACTTAGATAGCTTGTTGAAAGATATGGATCAGTTTATTGAACCGGAACCTGAAAAAGAGCCTGAAACAGAAATTACCCCTATACCGGAAGAGGAGATTGAATCTCTCCCTCAAATGGAATCTGAGCCTGGAGATGATTTGGATAAATTTTTCGATCCGGATATGAGTGGCTTTACGCCGGCTCCTCATGTTGATGAGACAGCAGCTGATGATGAAGATGAATTTAAAGTTGAGTATGAAGACACTTTTGACGGTAATTCTGATGATAGTACTGTTAATGTGGATGATGTTACATCAATGACGCAGGAAGAAATAGAGCGTTTATTGATGGGAGATAAAGAAGAGCCTGTAAGCGAGGATGCGATTGCGCAGGATGAGACAACCGGTGAAGCTGATGATTTGATGGAACTTCTGCAAAATCAGTCAGAGACAAATGATGATTTAAAGGATATACAGGATGTATTAGAAAAAGTTGATAATAATGAGGCGTTAAGTGAGGATATTTTTGCAGAACCGGAAGAAATTACTGAGAATATTTCGGATAATAGTGAGGATTTATTAGAACTTTTAAGTACAGAAGAGGAGAAAAAGGCTCCATCACGCAAAGAAGAGCGGCTTGCTAAAAAAGAAGCTAAGAAAGCAGCGAAAAAAGCCGAAAAGGAGAAAAAGAAACAGGCGAAGAAAAAGAAAAACGAGGAAGAGAACGCTGATGAAACGGTAACGGATGCTGTGAAAACAGAAGAACCCGCAGACATTGAGACAGCAGTTCCGCTTTCCGATGATAATATAGCTGAATTAGAGGAGTTATTTTCCTTAGATCAGGATTCTATAGGGGATAGTGAAAATGGCGTTGATGAAGCGGCTTCGCTGGAGGATGATATCAGTGAACTTCTAGACGTATTGGAACTTGGCGATATCCCATCGGTTGATGTGTCAGATGATTCTGATATGAAAATCGTTGAAGATATCAGTAATACGGATGAAATTGATGCCCTGCTGGGTGAGAAAACACCAGCAGAAACATC
>JAILPF010000321.1 GCA_024699575.1 Acetatifactor sp.
CCCAAAATAAACGTTCCGGCAAGTATAAACGGAAGGAAGATAAACAGCACACATAACGAAAGGTTAAATCCGGTCAATTTGTTAACAACGATGCCATTGACTATGGGACAGCCGGTATTGCAATCGTTGTTAACAAATTGACCGGATTTAACCTTTCGTTATGTGTGCTGTTTATCTTCCTTCCGTTTATACTTGCCGGAACGTTTATTTTGGGCAGAACCTTCGGACTAAAGGCTTTGGTGGGCACTCTTTTCTATACAGTGGGACTGGCGCTTTTTGAGAGGATTCCATTTGAGCTGAATACAGAGCATTTCCTGGCAGTGGTGTTTGGAGGTGCAATTTTGGGTGCCGGATTGGCGCTGATTCTTAGAAACGGCGGATGTATTGACGGATCAGAGATATTTGCCAACATTATTACCAAGAAGTTGTATGATATGACAGGCAAAAACTTTAGTATGACTTATATATTGATTGCTTTTAATGCCTGTGTTTATCTGGCTGTGTTTATTCTGATAAACCGCAATGCGGCATTGCTTAGTCTGTTGGTGTATGTGGTGGCTACATCTATCGTCAACCAGTTTACCGATCATTTTGAGGCGATTAAGCAGGTGACTATTATTACCAAAGAATCGGATGAATTGGTGAAAACCATAAAAAAAGAGCTGAACAAAACCTGCACAATCATGAACTCTCAAGGGGCGATTGCGGGAGAAAACAAGATGCTTATCTGCTATGTCAGCTATTTCGAACTGCAGAAGATGAAGGAAATCATTGCCAAAAACAAAGGAGTATTCAGTACTGTTTCAACAATCGATGAGATTCTGAGATAGAAAGAGCTATACGGAGGTGGGTAGATTGATTATTTTGCAGGATAAATTGGAAGAAAAATATCAGGAAGATGTCTGGAGACTTCTTTATGATGCAGACGAAGAGTTTATACCACCTTTGTCTGCAAGAGAGAAAACGACACAGACCAATCTTGGTTCCGGGACCGGAAAAAAGGGCGGACCGAAACAATACTTTGAACAGATGAAGACGCAGGCATTCGTTCTTTATGTGAGAGATGAGAAAGTGGTCGGATTCCTGACATACATCCCCAATCATGTAATAGAAGTGCAGGATGCCCGGATTATTTGCGAATATATCTCCACAATCGTGGTGGCTCCTGATTGCAGAAATAAAGGAATTACCGGAAAGATGTATCAGGCTCTTATGGAGAATTGTACAGATAAGAATATTGCCACCAGAACCTGGTCGACCAATCATGCGCATATCCATCTGCTCGAGAAGCTGAGTTTTGAGCAGGTGCTGTGCATTAAGGATGACAGAGGCAAAGGAATTGATACTGTTTATTATATGAAAAAATGGGAATAAACCGGAGAAACTTTATGAAGAAAAGTGGAATTTGGAACAAAATAAAAGCGTATAAGTTACAGACACAGATTTGGATTGCCGCCTTGATGTTTGTAATCTTTCTCATATCGCTGGGAGCCTATCAGATTCCCAATTTGCGGAAAAATGAGATTATCGGCAATATACTTCTGGCACTGTTTACTTCTTTGCTGGTAACGGTTTTTACCATGCTTGCAGATATTATTGTGAATTATCAGAGCCATAAGAACGAAGAGTATCTGGAAGATTTACAAGAGTTTGGCATCCAGAATCTTTTCCGGGATAAATATGAGGCATTGAAAGCACTTTTGGGCGACTGTGACAGAATGATCTGGATATCCGGATATCGATTAATTTTGACATGCAAGTTAAAGCAAGAGATATATGATGCTATCAAAAGGGGCGCTGATGTCAAGGCTGTCATCTGCCCGCCTTGGGAAACGGCATTTCGTCTGGTTTACGGGGACAATGAGAAAGTGATGGACAATTATCTTCAAGTGTTCGAAGCCATGAACAGAGCAAGAAAAGAAGTGGGAAAAACAGAAGAACATTTACAGGTTATGTTTGTGAATAAGCCGATTTTCAGCGATACATACAGGGTGGACCAAAATCTGGTTACAGGACCGTATATGCATAACAAAGATGAAAAATATCACAGACTGATGGCTAAAGACTTTTTCTCCTACAATATTGTGCGACGGAGTAGTCTCTATCAGATTGTAAATGATGAATTTGAAACACTTTTCCATGAATCAATATGGAAATTAGACTGGACTCAATTTGAGCAGATATATCAAAAAATTGAGGAAGGAGACATGCGTGAGGCAGAGAAAATAGAAGCTTTGAAGAGCGCATGTGTAAAGTGTTTGGAGGAGTAAAAATAATAATGGAGGAAAAGAGATGAAACTCGAAGTAAAATCTATCAAAAAAAGTTTTGACAGCAAAGAAATACTTCATGGAATCAGCTTTGAGGTAGAGAGTGGAAAAGCACTCGGATTACTCGGAAGAAATGGTGCCGGTAAGACAACTACCATCCGTATTATCATGGATGTGTTTCACGCAGACTCCGGAGAGGTGCTTTTGGATGGGGCAACCTTTAAACCGGATGGCAGAAGATTCGGATACCTTCCGGAGGAGAGAGGACTTTATCCTAAACGAGTCGTCAAAGAACAGCTTACCTACCTTGGAATCTTAAGGGGACTTAGCAGAAAGGAAGCAGCTGCTAACACTGATAAATGGTTGAAGAGACTGGGCGTTGAAGAGTATACGAACAGAAAGCTCGATACCCTGTCGAAAGGTAATCAGCAGAAGGTACAGCTTGCGGCTACCCTGGTGGGAGAACCACAGATTGTCATTCTGGATGAGCCGTTTTCGGGATTAGATCCGGTGAACTCCCAGATTTTAAAGGATGTTATTACAGAATTGATTCAGGAGGGAAGAATTGTTATATTCTCCAGCCATCAGATGAGTTATGTAGAAGAATTCTGTGAGGATATCGTGATAATCAATCAGGGAGAAGCTGTCTTAAAGGGACATTTAGATGACATTAAGGCAGAGTTCGGAAAGGGAAGAAAGAAACTTTCTGCATTGAATTACAAGTTGGATGAGCTGGGTACACTACTGGAAGAAAAGATGACTGAATTAGTCAAAGTTGAGCGTATATCCAAACATCACGTGATTTTCGAGTGCGTGGGTGATACTTCCGATTGGGATATCCTTGATGCACTCAAGAGGGAGAATGTGGAGATTAAATCCTACGGAGCCTATGAACCTTCCCTGAATGATATTTTTGTCACCACTGTGGGTGAGGAAGCAGAGAAGGAGGACGAGGCAAAATGAAAAAACTGTTGGCAGTATTAAGATTTGAATTGGACAATTACTTTAAAGCTAAAACATTTATAGTATCTACTGTTATTTTATGCCTGTTATCTGTCGGAATTATGTTTATTCCCAGAGTAATCGATACCTTCAAATCCGATGGGAATGACAATAACGTCATCGAAGGTGAAGTGACGGGCGACATTACAGATGACACCTCAAGCGACAATGGAGATTACACAATTTACGGTATCTGTGGAGACTTGGATGATATTAATCTGGATGATTTAAGACAGTATTTTTCCTGGGCACGTTTTCAGGTCTTTGACAGTGTACAGGACATGAAGGCAGATATTGCACTAGGGGATGAAGCAACCTGTGAAGCCGGATTTGAGGTGATTTCTCCGGAAGAGTTTACTTATTATGTATACAACAAATCCATGTATGATGATGTGGAATATACCTTTTCCAATTATCTGCTGATGCAGGGCAAGCTGAAATACTGCGTGGAAAACGGACTGGATATGGAAGAATTCATGTCAGTGGAAACCAGGCAGATCAGCGCTAATGAAGAAATTCTGGGCAAAGACAGCGCCAGCAACTATTGGTATTGCTATATGCTGGTCATCATTATCTTCATGTTGATTATCATGTATGGTATGCAGATTGCAAGCAGTGTCACCAATGAAAAAAGCAATCGTTCCATTGAAATTCTGGTGACGAGTACCTCCAGCACCGCGATTTTATTCGGAAAGGTTTTTGCCGGTGTTATTACCTCTGTATTTCAGGCAGGAACGGTGGGTCTTTCTTTGCTGGGCTCCTATCAGCTGAACAAGGATTACTGGGGTGGCGGACTTTCCATGCTGTTAGACATTCCTGCAGAGGTATTGATTACTTTTGCTGTTTTCGGTATTGGAGGATTCCTGCTGTATGCATTCCTGTATGGTGCTTTGGGAGCACTCGTATCCAAGATTGAAGATTTGAATAAGACTGCCGGAACGGCACAGATGATAATTATGCTGGTATATTTTATGGTGCTGTTCAATCTCACCAACGTGGATGGCATTGTGATTAAAATCTGCTCCTATCTTCCCATCAGTTCCTATAGCGCAATGTTTGCGAGAGTGGCCATGGGAACTGTGGAAACATGGGAAGTAGTGGTTTCGGCCGTACTTTTGTATGCATCCGTAATCGGCATGGGATTTGTGGGCGGCAAGATCTTCAGAGATTCCACCTTAAGATACGGTCAGCCAATCAAGTTTTCGAATGCACTGAAGAGTCTGAAGAAATAAAGGTTTTAATAATAAGCAAAACAGCTATCATAATCACAAGTCCGGCGGGGAGAGCGATTACCCATGATTTCGCAAAGCCGGCGATAATATATCCGACAAAGGATACAGCTGCGGCGGTCAGTGCATAGGGAAGCTGTGTAGATACATGATAAATGTGTCTGCACTGTGCACCTGCGGAGGCCATAATGGTGGTGTCTGAGATGGGAGAACAGTGGTCTCCGCAGACAGAACCAGCCATGCAGGCGGAGATGGATATAATCATCAGTTCATTGTTGATATCACTGTGAAAGATACCTACTACAATGGGAATCAACAGACCAAATGTACCCCAGGAAGTTCCTGTGGCGAAAGCTAAAAACGCTCCTATGATGAAGATGAATGCAGGGAGAAAAGACATGGTCATTCCGTTTCCGGTGATTTTTTCTACCAAGGAGGCCGCATACTCCGCTGCGCCGAGGGAATCGGTCATGCTCTTTAAGGTCCAGGCTAAAGTCAGAATCAGGACGGCCGGTACCATGCTCTTAAATCCCTCCGGAATGGCATTCATACATTCCTTAAAACTTAAAACCTTTGTGGCTCTGTAAAAGATAACGGTGAGAAACAGTGCCGCCATAGAGCCGTATACCAAACCAATGGAAGCATCTGCATTGGCAAATGCATCTACAAAGGATTCACCGGTAAAGAAACCGCCGGTATAAATCATACCAAGTACACAGCATACAATCAAAGCAATGATTGGCAATACTAGATGAATGACCTTTCCTCTGCCGGAAACCGGAGGGGTGGGTTGATCTTCACATCCGGTGATACTTGCCACATGTGCGGATGTGTGCTGTGTTTTTTTGTCAAATAACTCTTCTTCGGTCTGCCGCATGGGACCAAAATCAAATTGACTGATTGTCAATGTTAACATCATGGCAATCGTCAAAAATGCGTAGAGATTATAGGGAATTGCCCGGATGAATAAGGTCAGTCCATTTGTGCCCTCCACAAATCCGGTTACCGCTGCGGCCCAGGAAGAAATGGGAGCGATGATACAAATCGGTGCAGCGGTTGCATCAATCA
>JAILPF010000322.1 GCA_024699575.1 Acetatifactor sp.
TATCAAGGACTATGGAATCGGAACACTTGTTGGAACAACTACATTTGGAAAAGGAATCGTTCAGCAGATTATTCCTTTTAATGACGGTTCTGCTGTTAAGATTACAATCAGCGCTTACTATACTCCCAACGGGAATAATATTCACGGTATCGGCATTGAGCCGGACGTGGTCTGCGAGTTCGACGGAGAGACCTACTATGCTACAGAGGATCATTACGACAACCAGCTGGAGAAAGCGAAGGAAGTGCTGAGGGAAAAGCTGAAATAATACGATTATATAAAAGGTACAGAACAAACATTCGATTTGCTCTGTACTTTTTTTATTTCCTTTGCTATAATGAGAGGACAGATAACCATTAAATAAGCTAAATGTATATGTGGCTCTTATTATAGCAAGAGGAAATAAAATGGACCATTTTAAATTGCATTCC
Source organism: Acetatifactor sp. (assembly GCA_024699575.1). Taxonomy (GTDB): domain Bacteria; phylum Bacillota; class Clostridia; order Lachnospirales; family Lachnospiraceae; genus Acetatifactor. Next base: position 432 of record JAILPF010000322.1, read on the forward strand.
GAATACAGTCCCACCGGTGATCAGCCGCAGGCGATTAAGGAACTGGTGGAAGGATTTGAACAGGGCAATCAATTTGAGACACTGCTTGGTGTTACCGGCTCCGGCAAGACCTTTACCATGGCGAATGTCATCCAGGCATTGAACAAGCCCACGCTGATTATTGCACACAATAAGACACTGGCCGGACAGCTCTATGGCGAGATGAAGGAATTCTTTCCGGAGAACGCGGTAGAGTATTTTGTGTCCTACTATGATTATTATCAGCCGGAGGCGTATGTGCCGTCCTCGGATACGTATATTGCAAAGGATTCTTCCATCAATGATGAAATTGATAAGCTTCGTTTGTCTGCGACAGCTTCCCTTACGGAGAGAAAAGATGTCATCGTAGTGGCCAGTGTATCCTGCATCTATGGACTGGGAAGCCCGGATGAATATCAGGATATGATTGTGTCTCTTCGCCCCGGAATGGTGAAGGACAGGGATGAAGTCCTGCGGGAGTTAGTGGCGATTCAGTACAACAGAAACGATATGGATTTGGGACGCGGTTGCTTTCGCGTGCGCGGAGATGTTGTTGAGATATACCCTGCGCAGGGAGGTGATTATCTGATTCGCGTGGAGTTCTTTGGAGATGAGATTGACCGCATCGCTGAGGTGGAACCCCTCTCCGGAAAAGTCCATGTGGAATTAAACCATATCGCTGTCTTCCCTGCGTCCCATTACGTGGTTTCCCAGGAGAAAATCAAGGCAGCCTGTGATCATATTGAAGAGGAACTGGTGGAGAGAGTCAAATACTTTAAGGGTGAGGATAAGCTGATTGAGGCACAGCGTATTGCGGAGCGCACGAACTTTGATGTGGAGATGCTTCGCGAGACAGGCTTCTGCTCCGGCATTGAGAATTATTCCAGACATCTGAACGGAATGCAGCCCGGGGAACCGCCGATGACTTTGATGGATTTCTTCCGGAATGATTTTTTGATTATCATCGACGAGTCCCATATGACCATTCCACAGATCAGAGGAATGTATGCCGGAGACCGCTCCAGGAAAAACACCCTTGTGGAGTACGGCTTCAGACTGCCGTCGGCGTTAGACAACAGACCGTTAAATTTTGAAGAATTTGAATCCCATATAGACCAGATGCTGTTTGTCTCTGCTACGCCATCTGACTACGAGGAACAGCATGAGCTGCTCCGCGCGGAACAGATTATCAGACCCACGGGACTTTTGGACCCGGAGGTGGATGTGCGACCGGTGGAAGGACAGATAGATGATTTGATAGGCGAGGTCAATAAGGAAATCGAAAAGCACAATAAAGTGCTGATTACCACATTGACGAAGCGGATGGCAGAAGATTTAACGGATTATATGAAAGAGGTCGGCATCCGGGTCAAATATCTGCACTCGGATATAGACACGCTGGAGCGTGCGGAGATTATCCGTGACATGCGTCTGGATGTCTTTGATGTTCTGGTGGGAATTAACCTTCTTAGGGAGGGCTTGGATATTCCGGAGATATCCCTGGTGGCGATTCTGGATGCGGACAAGGAAGGATTCCTTAGAAGTGCGACTTCTCTGATCCAGACCATTGGACGTGCTGCGCGAAATGCAGAGGGGCATGTGATTATGTATGCCGATACGATTACGGACTCCATGCGTGTGGCATTGCAGGAGACCGAGCGCAGACGTGAGATTCAAAAGAAATATAATGAAGAGCATGGAATTACACCGCAGACAATCAAAAAAGCGGTGAGAGAATTAATCAGTATCTCCAGGACGATTGCAAAAGAAGAAGTGCGGTTTGAGAAAGACCCGGAATCAATGAATCGTCAGGAACTGGAGAAGCTGATAGGAGAAATCCAGAAAAAGATGCAGAAAGCTGCCGCGGATTTGAATTTCGAGGCTGCAGCCGAGCTGCGTGACAAGATGCTGGATTTGAAAAAACAACTCAATCAGATGAGTGAGAAAGAGAAGTAAACGAGGTCATTATGGAAGAAATAAAGAAAATGCGCCCGAGAGAATATATCAAAATCAGAGGCGCAAAGGAGCATAACTTAAAAAATATTGATTTGGATATCCCCAGAAACGAGCTGGTGGTGCTCACAGGTCTGTCCGGTTCCGGAAAGTCCTCTCTTGCGTTTGATACGATTTACGCAGAGGGGCAGAGACGCTACATGGAGTCATTGTCCTCCTATGCCAGAATGTTTTTGGGACAGATGGAGAAGCCGAATGTGGAGAGTATTTCCGGACTTTCACCGGCCATCTCCATCGACCAGAAATCCACGAACCGCAATCCCAGATCAACCGTGGGTACTGTAACGGAAATCTACGACTATTTCCGTCTGCTTTATGCCAGAATCGGAACGCCTCACTGTCCGGAATGCGGCAGAGAAATCAGTCGTCAGACAGTGGATCAGATGGTGGATAAGGTCATGGCACTTGACGAAGGCAGCAGGATTCAAATTATGGCTCCTGTGGTCAGAGGACGAAAGGGTGAGCATGCGAAAGTTTTGGAACGTGCCCGTAAGAGCGGATATGTGAGAGCCAGAATCGACGGAAGCCTCTATGAGCTCACTGAGGAGATTAAGCTGGATAAAAACATTAAGCATAATATTGAGATTGTTGTGGACAGACTTGTGGTGAAAGCCGGAATCGAGAGGAGACTCGCGGATTCTATCGAGAGTGCATTGGATTTGACAGAAGGAACCCTTTTGGTGGATGTTATCGATCAGGAGACCATGACCTTCAGCACCAGCTTCGCATGCCCTGATTGCGGTATCAGCATCAGTGAAGTGGAGCCGAGAAGCTTTTCCTTCAATAATCCCTTCGGCGCCTGCCCGGAATGCGTGGGCTTAGGATATAAGATGAAATTTGATATCGATTTGATGATTCCCGACCAAAGCCTGAGTATCAATCAGGGGGCAATTCAGGTGATGGGATGGCAGTCCTGCACCGATCCGGGAAGCTTTACTAATGCGATTTTGCAGGCCTTGTGTAAAGAATATCATTTTGATTTGGACACACCTTTTTGCGAGTACTCCGATAACATCAGGAATATATTGATTAACGGAACGGATGGCCATGAGGTGGAGGTACACTATTCCGGCCAGCGCGGAACTGGCGTATATCCCGTGGCTTTTGAGGGATTGATCAAGAATGTGGAACGCAGATATAGAGAGACATTCTCAGAGGCAAGCAAGCAGGAGTATGAGACCTACATGAGAATCACTCCCTGTAATGTCTGCAATGGAATGCGTTTGAAGAAAGAAGCCCTGGCAGTTACCGTCTGCGACAAAAATATTCATGAAATTACCTCCATGTCGATTGGAAAGCTCCACCAATTCCTGCAGGAGATGAACCTGACCAGTCAGCAGGAACTGATTGGAAAGCAGGTCCTGAAGGAGATACGTGCCCGTGTCGGGTTCCTGATTGATGTGGGCTTGGATTATCTGTCTCTGGCAAGAGCCACAGGTACTCTTTCGGGAGGAGAGGCACAGCGTATCCGTCTGGCAACGCAGATTGGTTCCGGACTGGTCGGCGTGTGCTATATTTTGGACGAGCCCAGTATCGGACTCCATCAGAGGGATAATGACAAGCTGCTCAATACCTTGAAAAGCCTGCGCGATTTGGGGAATACTCTGCTTGTTGTGGAGCACGATGAGGATACAATGCTGGCGGCGGACTATATTGTGGATATCGGTCCGGGAGCAGGTTCCCATGGCGGAGAGGTCGTTGCATGCGGAACAGCCGAGGAGCTGATGGAGATTCCGGAGTCGGTGACCGGACAATATCTGAGCGGCAAAAAGAAGATACCTGTACCTAAGACCCGCAGAAAACCTACCGGCTTTATCAAGGTGAAGGGAGCACAGGAAAACAATCTGAAAAATATAGATGTGGAGATTCCGCTGGGAGTGATGACCTGCGTGACAGGAGTATCCGGCTCGGGAAAGAGCTCCCTTGTAAATGAAATTCTATACAAACATTTGGCAAAAGATTTAAACAGAGCACGCTGCATTCCTGGTAAACATGCCGGAATTGAGGGAATGGAACAGCTGGATAAAGTGATTGACATTGACCAGTCACCCATCGGACGTACACCCAGATCCAATCCGGCTACCTATACAGGTGTGTTTGACCAGATTCGAGATTTGTTTGCATCAACGGCAGATGCCAAGGCGAAAGGCTACAGCAAAGGACGTTTCAGCTTTAATGTGAAAGGCGGACGCTGCGAGGCCTGCAGCGGAGACGGTATCATCAAAATCGAGATGCACTTTCTGCCGGATGTTTATGTGCCCTGCGAAGTTTGCGGTGGTAAGCGATACAACAGAGAGACTCTGGATGTGAAATATAAGGGCAAGAGTATTTTTGATGTGTTGGATATGACAGTGGAGGAGGCATTGCCCTTCTTTGAAAATCTGCCATCCATCAGAAGAAAAATTGAGACATTGAACGATGTCGGACTTTCCTACATCAAGCTGGGTCAGCCCTCCACCACCCTTTCCGGCGGAGAAGCGCAGCGGATTAAGCTGGCGACGGAGCTTAGCAAACGTGGTACGGGTAAGACCATCTACATTTTGGACGAGCCCACCACCGGTCTGCATTTTGCAGATGTTCATAAGCTGGTAGAGATTTTACATCGCCTGGCAGATGGCGGCAACACAGTTGTTGTGATTGAACACAATCTGGATGTCATTAAAACCGCAGATTATCTGATAGATATGGGGCCTGAGGGCGGCGACGGAGGAGGTACCGTGATTGCGAAGGGAACGCCGGAACAGGTTGCTAAAAACAGCAAGTCCTACACCGGAAAATATGTGAAAAAAATGTTGGAAAAAGCCTAATTTTTTTCACAAAAGAAGCCGATGTAATATACAGACAACATTGAGAGCATGGATGCAGTATCAAAACGGATGGAACCGCCCGGATTTCTGCATCCATTAATTTTTCTTAAAATTTGCAATCCCCTCTATGAAAACATGTGGTTTTCAGTTATAATATATTGCGTATGACTAAAACGACATGCGAAAGCTGTCATGCTTCATAGATAGAAATAAGAAAGGGGTACACGCAATGCAGTGCACAGATATCGGAATTGATTTGGGAACAGCCAGCATCCTGGTTTACATCA
>JAILPF010000032.1 GCA_024699575.1 Acetatifactor sp.
GTTAATCAATTTGAAATTGCGGATGTTGGCGGAAATGATAACTCGCGGCAAATCCGGGTCATCCAAAATAAGCTGTCTGACGTGACGACAAAATCCATCCCAGTTAAGAATACCGGTCAGATTGTCATGCGTGGTCAGATAGTCATGTGTCTCTTTGGCATCCTTGGAATAATCGCTTTCCTCCATATCTGTGAGTGTATGGACTGAAAAATTAATCAATTCGATATTGCAGGAATAAACCGTGTCATTTGACAAAACAATTTGAATTGGAATGGATTGAATCTGATATTTCTTGCCATCATAGTATTCTACCCGGCCTTTTCTTTGATGTGTGCGGCACGCACGCAGACTGGTGCAGTCTGCACAACGGTGACTGGCGTTCCAGACAGCGTAGCATTCTTTTCCAAAGGAAAGAACTCCGGAGTCATCAATAAAGACTTCACGGCATTCTTCCGGATCAACAAGACGCACTAAATCAAACATCCCCCGCATGGTATCAAGGGAAGCATTAATATTTTTCCAGGTATAATAAAAAGATTGTTTTTCTTTATTGTCCATAAAATATCCTCAAGTATAAATTAGTTGTAAAAGCTTCCTTAATTTTACCATAAGGCGGGGTTGAATTCAACGGATTTATTGGAAAAAACAGGCGAATTAACTTGCGGGAGAGTAGCAGATTGTATTATAATAGATATGGTTTTGAGTCTTAAATAAACGAGGAAGTTTTATGAAAAAAAGAGGTTTTCAAATAGCTGCTTTTATGCTTTGTCTGTCACTTTTGACCGGCTGCGCAAAACAGCAGAATGTTACAGAAAAAACAGCGGAAAAAGAAAATATGCCCGGATGGCAGCTTCATGCACAGGAAAAGGTCGCCTTTGACTGGTACATTAATTACTCCTGGTTTACAACAGAATGGGGAAAAAATGCAGTTTCCAAAGCAATTACAGAGGCGACGGGTGTTGACATAAATTTCATTACACCGGCAGGTAATGAGGCAGAAAAATTAAATGCGCTGATAGCATCGAAATCTCTGCCTGATTTGATTACGCTTGGCTGGTGGGAGCCACAGATGAATGAAATGATACAGGGAGATATGGTTTATGCCCTGAACGAACTGGCAGATAAATATGACACCTATTTTTGGGAGGTATCAGATCCACAGGCAGTAGACTGGTATACACAGGCAGACGGAAATATTTATGGATATCCAAATTCTTCGGTTACACCAAAGGATGTAGAGGAAAATGATAATATCGGTTCCAATCAGACTTTTCTTGTAAGAAAGGATATCTATGAGGCGATTGGAAGTCCGGATATGACAACGATAGATGGCTTTTATCAGGCGGTAAAAAAAGCAGCAAAAATGTTTCCGGAGATAAATGGAAAGCCACTGATTCCGATTGGTGCACATGTGTTTGATGACACCGGAAATGTTTCCTTCGACCAATACATACAAAATTTTCTTGCAGTACCATATGAAAAGGATGGTGCTCTTTATGATAGAGATACGGACCCGGAATATATCGAATGGCTAAAGATGTTTCGCAGGTTAAACGCAGAAGGCTGCCTTGCGACCGATATTTTCATTGACCAGAGAACGCAGATGGAAGAAAAAATTGCCGAAGGCAGGTACTTTTGCATGCTTTATCAATACACGGACATTTCCGCACAGCAAAAAGAGCTGTATGCCAATGACCCGGACAGTATTTACATTGCGATAGACGGGCCGAAAAATCATAACGGTGATGACCACGTATTACCGACGAATACGGCAAGCGGATGGACAGTAACCATGATTTCCAAAAACTGCAAGCACCCGGATAGAGCGATGCAGTTTATGGACTACCTCATTTCGGAAGAAGGACAAAAAATGGTCTATCTGGGAGTGGAAGGTGTGACGTATGATGTGGTTGACGGGCAACCGGTATTAAAGGAAAAGGTAAAAAAACTGTTAAATACCAATCGTCAGAAATACGATGCACTTTATGGGGCAGATGATGCG
>JAILPF010000094.1 GCA_024699575.1 Acetatifactor sp.
ATAATTTTAAAGATTATTTGTCATAATTTACATAAAATCGATACACGTAAACATGGATTTTGTGTATAATTGAAATTAGTATAAAATTAATCTATGGGCATGGAATAATGGGTGGATTAACATATATGTAATTATGTCCAATGCGTATAGAAAAAACTATTTTTATTAAGGAGGAAGGATATGAAAAAGAAAGTTGTATCAACAGTTCTTGCAGCATGTATGGTTGTCGGAATGCTTTCCGGATGTGGTGACACGACAGAAACAGTGACTCCACTGCCGACACAGCAGACAACAGAAACGCAAGAAAAAGAAGAAACAACAACAGCTCCGGTTGAGGTGGTTAAGGAATCACCCATGTTGACATCTATGGTCAGCTCAGGAAGCATCCCCGCTTTGGAAGAACGTCTTCCGGCTGCAGCAGATGTATACGTTGAATCGGAGTACAGTCCTAAAGGGGAAACACCTGTATACGGTGGAACAATGCGTACTAATAACAATGGTATGTGGTATTTTGGACCAATCGCTGAGGAACCATTGTTCAGAATGCTGGACGACGGTTCGGTAGAACCAAACGTTGCGAAAGGTTATGATCTGAGTGCAGATGGTTTGACCTATACCATTTATCTGCGTGATGGTATGAAGTGGTCCGATGGCACACCGTTTACGGCAACCGACTGCGTTTACTATTACAATTATGTATTGGTTACCGACGTGGACAGTGAGACAGGGAAGGTTACAAAGTCTAATACCACAAAATTCTATAACTGGTATATGAATGCAGATCCCAATGATGACGGTAAATTAAAACCTGTACAGGTTCGCTACGTGGACGATACTACATTTACCATCAATCTTTACAGCCCGAAGCCAACACTTCTTCAGGCAATCTGTATCGACAACAAATGGATGTTCTGCCCGAAAGAGTGGTATAAGGACATCATGGCAAACGATGCAGAGAAGCCTCACTGGTCAGGTGAAACAGATCTGAAGCTGATCGGTGGCGAAGGCCTTACCACTGTTACAGAGGAAGAAGCACTTGCAAATGCGAAGGCAAGGAGCGAGCTGTATACCTTTGAAGATTATACAAAGCTTTGCGATCAGCTCGGCTATCGTTATTGGCAGTATGCCGGACGTCCCACCCTGCGTCCCTGGAACATTACTTCCGCTTTGACAGATCAGACATTGGTATTTGAGCGTAATCCTTATTACTGGAAGGTTGATAATGATGGCCGTCAGCTTCCTTACGTTGACAAGATTGAGTACGTATCAATGGATGCTAATCTGGTTTCCCAGGAAATCATGGCAGGTAACATCGACTTTGCAGGATTTGGCGCAAGCGACTTCCCTACCTATAAAGCAGCAGAGGAATCCGGATGCTATGTCATCAAGGATATGATCAGTCCCTGCTGGACTCAGAGCTCTATTCAGCTGAATCAGACTTACAAGGATGAACAGTACAGAGCACTGTTTGAGCAGATTGACTTCCGTCATGCATTATCCATCGGTGTAGACCGTGTTGAAATGAACAGTATCCTCTTCAATGGTATGGATATGCCTCAGCAGGTTGCAGCTCCTGAAGGAACTGCGGAATTCATCGCAGGCGCACCTACAAAATGGATTGAGTATGATGAACAACAGGCAAACGCTCTGTTGGACGGCATCGAGATGATCAGCAATGATTTGAATGCAGATGGCTTCAGAACATTTGTTGATGGCGCAAATGCCGGAAAAGCGATCACTCTGGAAATTGAGACCACCGCTGATGATCCTACTGCAGCACAGGCAGTTGCACTGCTTGCTCAGTATTATAAGAAGCTGGGTATTCAGGTTGTAGAAGTATCCAATACAGATAACAATAAGAGAAATGAGAAGTACTATGCAGGTGATGTTGCAATGGCATCCTATGAAGGAGGAACCAGCGTATTCAACGTAATGCTCCGTCCTGACTATCTTGCAGCAAACCGTAGCAATACCTGCTGGATCGGTAAATACGGTATGGAACACCAGGATGCAATCACTCCTGAACCCGGTACACCGATTGCAGAAATTGTTGATGCAACCGTTGAACTGGTAAGAGCATCTACCATGGAAGAATTGAAGGCAGCAGGAGACAAGATTCTGCAAAATCACTTTGAGAATACATGGATTATCGGTTTCTTGAATGACAGCAGCAGCCGCTATGCTGCAAACAGAAGAATTCATAACTGGAATGATGGATTTGTAATGTGTGACGAACTTCGTTACTTAGGATATGGCAAACCTTATACATGGTTCATTCAGGAGTAATTCTTGCATAAGTTATTTTGTCGGCAGGCATATGCTGCCTGCCGACAACTTTTAGCAGATTGGAGAAGGATATAAATGGTTAAGTTTATAGCGAGAAAACTGAGCATCATGTGCTTGACGGTTTTTTTGATATCGTTTGCAGTTTTTTTCATTATCACACTCCCCCCCGGGGACTTTTTGACAACATATATCGGACGACTTACTGCGGCGGGTGAATCGGTAGACCCCGTCATGATCGAAAAATTGAGAGAACAATATGGGTTGGATCAACCTTTTGTAATACAGTACTGGCGTTGGTTTAGTAATATTATTTTTCATGGAGATTTCGGATATTCATTCTCACTGGCAATGCCTGTGACAACAATTATCCGTGCATACATTGTACCGACAATGGTTCTTTCTCTGGTGACAATGCTGTTTACTTACTTAATCTCCATTCCGGTCGGAATTTACAGTGCGGTACATCAGTATTCTGTAGGTGACTATGCATTTACAACTATCGGTTTTTTGGGGCAGGCAATCCCGAACTTCCTGCTTGCAATTATATTGATGTTCCTGTCCTTCCGATGGACCGGAGATACGATGCTTGGATTGTTTTCGCCGGGAATGCAGAATGCACCGTGGTCCATGGCGAAGTTCCTGGATCTGGCAAAGCACAGCATTATACCGATTATTGTTATCGGAACCGGAAACACCTGTGGACTGATGAGAACCATGAGAAGCCAGATGTTGGATGAACTAAACAAGAACTATGTGATGACAGGTAAGGCGAAAGGAATGAAAGCAGCTGCAATCCGTTATAAATATTGTGTGCGTGCAGCAGTGAATCCGATCGTATCATCCATTGGATGGTCTCTGGTGGGTATCTTTACGGGATCAACAGTAACAGCAATCGTGTTGAATCTGCCATCCATGGGAGCAATCATGTACAGTGCATTGATCGATCAGGATATGTACCTGGCTGGAAGCTGGCTGTTTTTAATGGCAATCGTAACCGTTGTCGGTACATTTATCTCTGATATTCTGCTTGCATGGCTCGATCCCAGAGCGAGAAAAGAATATCTGAAAGGATAATGGCTATGGAGAAGGTAAGAACAAATAAAAAAGATACTCGGACAAAGCAGGAAAAAAAGAATGATAAATACTATTATGCATCTCAGTGGAGTCTGATTGGTCGTAAATTCAAGAAGCATAAGCTTGCAATGGTGAGCACATACATACTGCTGTTTTTTTACATAGTAACTATTTTTGGCAATTTTGTGGCACCACAGGGGACGGAACAGTATGATGGACGATATGTGAACTGTGCCCCCACAAAGGTGCATATGTTCCATGAGGGTAAATTTGTCGGTCCGTTTGTGTATGGACTGAAAATGGAACGTAATCCGGAGACATATATGCTGATGTTTGCGGAAAATGAGGAAGAAATTTATCGCATCAGATTCTTTGCGCAGGGAGAAGAGGGAAGCGAATATAAAATATTAGGGTTAATTCCATGTAATTTACACTTGTTTGTACCGGAGGAAGGCGGAAAGCTTTTCCTGTTCGGAACAGACAATATGGGGCGTGACTTGTTCTCGCGTGTGATTCACGGAGCAAAGATTTCCCTGTTTATTCCGATTGTCGGAATGCTGCTGACACTGATTCTGGGACTTTTTATGGGGTCCCTTGCAGGATATTTCGGCGGCTGGATTGATACAGTGATACAGCGTTTGGTGGAAGTAGTTCGATCCTTCCCACAGGTGCCTCTGTGGATGGCTCTGTCTGCCGCAATCCCCAAAACACTGAAACCGGCGCAGGTTTTCATGTTGATGACACTGATTCTTTCCCTGATATCATGGCCGGATTTGTCACGTGTTGTGCGCTCCAAATTCATTTCCGTAAAGAAAGAAGATTATATCATGGCAGCGCAGATTTCAGGAGCATCCGTTGCCAGTGTTATCATTCGCCATATGATACCGAGTTTTATCAGTTACATCATTGTTAATATGACAATGGCCATTCCCAACTTGATCATTGGTGAAACCACCCTTAGCTTCCTGGGTCTTGGACTTAGATCGCCGGCAACCAGCTGGGGTGTCTTATTGCAGGAAACCAATAAACTGGAAACGATTATGTTCTACGGATGGAAATTGATTCCTATGCTCTTCGTGTTCCTGACAGTTTTGGCATTTAACTTTATGGGAGACGGTTTGCGTGATGCCGCAGATCCATATAAGTAAGCGAGGAGGTACGGAAAGTGAAAACAAAAAGCATAAAAAAAGAGTATACAATATCCGGTGATAATATTTTGGAAGTGCGAGATCTTCAGGTAGATATTAAGATGGATGACTATGTGCTTAACGCAGTACGCGGTGTGAACTTTTCCATGAAAAAAGGGGAAACACTTGGCCTCGTCGGTGAGTCCGGATGTGGAAAAAGCGTGACCAGCAAAGAAATACTGGGGATAAATCCCAATAATTGTACCGGAAGAGGTGAAATCTTATATCGGACCAAATCCGGAAAGGTGATTAATCTCCTGGAGCTGGAAAAGGACGGGACGGTGTACCGTGCTTTGCGAGGAGCGGAAATCGCAATGATTTTCCAGGAGCCTATGACAGCATTTTCCCCTCTGTACACTGTGGGAAATCAGATTGGTGAGATTATCAAATTGCATGATCCTAAGGCTACAAAGGCACAAATAAGGGAGCGCGTTCTGGAAATGTTAAAAAAAGTCGGAATAGCAAATCCTGAAAGGAGAATCGACCAGTATCCGCATGAGTTTTCAGGTGGTATGCTTCAGAGAGCTCTGATTGCAATGATGCTCTGCTGCAATCCGGATTTTTTGATTGCCGATGAACCTACCACTGCGTTGGATGTAACCATTCAGGCACAGATCCTGGAGCTTATGAAAAGCTTACAGAAAGAGTTTGGAATGTCCATTTTGTTTATCACACATGACTTGGGTGTAGTATCCAATATCTGTGACAAAGTTGCGGTAATGTATCTTGGACAGATTGTGGAATACGGAACTGCAAAGCAGATATTCCACGACCCCAAACATCCATATACGCAGGGACTGTTAAAGTCATTGCCCAAGATGGACAGCAGCAGAGAAGAGCAGTTGTATGTAATCGAAGGAGTGGTACCGCTGCCGGTGAATCTTGCACCTTCGTGCGGGTTCGCAAAAAGGTGCCCCAATTTTATCCAAGGCAAGTGCGATTGCCAAAATATCTCAGAATATGAGGCGGAACCCGGCCACATGGTTCGTTGCGTCTTGATGGAACGGGAGGAACAAAAGGATGAATGAAAAAGAAGTCATTCTGGAAATAAAAAACTTGTCCAAAGTATATGAAGGAAAAGGTGTACAGGTCAAAGCACTCTCGGATGTTTCCATAACGGTTAATCAGGGGGAGACGATTGGTATTGTAGGTGAGTCCGGCTGCGGCAAGACCACACTGGGTCGTTGCGTGGTTCGCGGAATTGATGCTACAAGCGGAGAAGTCCTTTTCCATACAGAAGACGGCGTAATAGATTTTTTAAAAGCAACCAGGGAACAGATGAAGAAATACCGTAAAGACATCCAGATGATTTTCCAGGATCCTTATGCAAGTCTGGATCCCCGTATGACGGTATTTGATATTATCAGTGAGCCATTGCGATATCATTCCAAAATGTCCAAAAAGGAGATTGAGGATGCTGTTTATAATATGGCAGAAAAAGTTGGTCTGAATAAAGCATATCTGAGAAGATATCCCCATGCTTTTTCCGGCGGACAAAGACAACGTATCGGAATTGCAAGATCACTGATTCTGCAACCGAAGCTGATTGTGTGCGATGAGGCGGTATCCGCACTGGATGTATCAATTCAGGCGCAGATCATTAACCTTTTGGAGGAACTGCAAGAGGAATATCATTTGACTTACCTTTTCATTTCCCATGCACTCAGTGTTGTCAGACATATATCGGATAAAGTTATGGTAATGTATCTGGGACGTGTGGTAGAATTCGGAGAAACAGAGGAACTGTTCCAGAATCCACTGCACCCTTATACAAAAGCGTTGTTGTCCGCTGCACCTCAGGTGAATCCGGATTCAACAAAAGAACGAATTGTCCTGGAAGGCGAAGTGCCCAATCCGGCAAATCCGCCTTCAGGATGTCACTTTCATCCGCGATGCAAATACAAGACGGAGAAATGTGAGAAAGAATATCCTCCTTTGGAGGAATATAATGGCAGATTAGTGGCATGCTGGAATTGCGAAGCTTGTCAACAGCAACAGCCATAACGAATTATCTGCGGGGAAAGGAGTTGCATTACTCATGCCAAACGAAGTAAACCTGATTAACAGAAATATCAGTATTCATATCAGTGACCGGTCCCATTGGAATCTGACATTGAATGTTTACAATTGCGGAAATCAGAATATGGATATTGAACACGTCACTAAGCCGGATTACTATATTTTTTACTATGTAAAAGAAGGTAAGGGCTATGTTACGGAAAAAGGTGCTACTCACCGGGTGGAAGCCGGACAGGGATTCGTGGTGTTCCCCAATGAAGAGACGCGGATTAAGTCAGAATATAAAAAATCAATGAATGTAACGTGGGTCGCTTTTTCCGGATATCTTGTCGAACGATATCTGGGAAGAGCTAGACTTACAGCATATGAACCTATTTTTTTGGATAATGAACAACACGAGGTTGAGGAAATGTTTGATGAACTGTTAGCGGTATCTACAACACTTCCCAACAGATATTGTAAGATTATGGCGCAGCTTTACAGTATTTTCGGATTTCTGCTTGATCATATCAGACAGGATGCGTTGCCGGAGGCGGCAACCCCGGAATACTATTTGATTAAAGCATTGGATTTTATTGACGGCAATTACATGGAAGATATCAATGTGGAGGATATTGCATCAAACGCGGGCTTGAGCAGGAAGGCTCTTTACGGTGTGTTTAAGTCCTTGACCGGATTTCCGCCAAAAGACTATCTGATTTATTATCGGATGTGCAAAGCCAGTGCGATGCTAAAAGACGTAAATTTGTCAATTGAAGTAGTTGCAACCTCTGTAGGATATAGAGACCAATTCCATTTCTCAAAAGAGTTTAAAAAGAATGTTGGACTGTCTCCGTCGGCGTACCGAAAGGAAATTCTTCAGGATCCGTCCAAGGAGTTCAAATCTCCGGTTGAGATAGTGAGACAACAGTTTCCCGTTTCCGGGACAATGGAACTGCCCCCGAGATTTTGATGATTTACGGGGGAAACAGTAAACCACATATTTTAAAGGATTAATCATATGAAAAAAAAGTTAATTATTTTTACAGACATCGGTGATACGATAGTCGATGAGGGAACAGAAATACGAAAAGTACGCAATGGAGTGGTGTATCATGCCGATTGCGTTCCAGAGGCAAAGGAAACCTTGCTGGAACTATATAAGAGAGGCTACACTATTGCAATGGTAGCTGATGGTTTGGTGGAGTCTTTTCGAAATACGATGGGAGAAAACGGTTTAGACCATGTCTTCTCGGCATGGAGTATCTCCGAACCGATTGGTGTGGAAAAACCGAATCCGTTGATGTTTGAAAAGGCAATGGAAAAACTTGGTTTGACGGATGAGGATAAAGAGCGCATTATAATGGTAGGAAACAACCTCTCAAGAGATGTGCTTGGTGCCAACCGATTTGGTATCCGATCAGTTCATTTCTGCTGGTCTCCCCGTTATAAGGCACAGGCGAGCATTCCGGAGGAAGAGCCAACCTATCGCATTTATCATGCTTCTGAATTACTGGAGTTGGCTGAACGTTTGGAAAAGGAATTAGAGGAGAAAGGCGAATAAAAATGAAAATTACATACTATGGTACGGCTGCCGGTGAGGGATGGCCGGGTATCTTTTGTAATTGTGAAATATGTCAGGAGGCCAGAAGACTGGGTGGAAAAAATATACGAACCAGATCACAGGCATTAATCAATGACGATTTGCTTCTGGATTTTCCCCCTGACAGTTATCTGCACAGTCTTTATTATGGATTGGATCTTGGCAAGGTTCGAACCTTATTGTTTACCCATAGCCATTCAGACCACTGTCATGCATTAGACATCGAATTATTGAGGGAGCCTTATTCCCACACATATACAGGGCAGATGCAGATATACGGAAACGATGCAGTGCAGAAGGCAATTTCAGATGCATGCAACGGCCTGGGGTCGGAGGAATATCGTTTTCAGTATCACTTGTTGGAATGCAATCAGACGATTACGACAGGTGGCTACACCGTAACCGCACTCAGAGCGACACATGATCCCGGCGAGAGATGCCTTTTCTATCGGGTTGCACAGGGTGATAAGTCTGTTTTATATGCACATGATACTGGGTTGCTGACAGAGGAAAACCTGCAATGCCTGTCAGAGCAGAAGGGGAAACTGAACCTGGTCAGCTTTGACTGTACCTGCCAGAAGGATAGAGACGGGAAGTACCATATGGGCTTTGCCGATGCCGTTGAACAGAAAGACGTTTTGCTTAGAAGAGGTCTTGCAGATGAGAATACCATCTGGGTAGTGAATCATTTTTCACACAACGGTGGGTGGCTTCATGAGGAGATTTCAAGACGTGCAAAAGAGCAGGGCATGATTGCTTCCTATGATGGAATGGCGATAGAATTTTAAGGGAGAATAAAATGAGCATATCATTTAACGAATCAGAAAAAGTATTTCGCCTGGATACCCCTAATTCCACGTACCTGATTGGAATTGTAGATGAGAAGGGGTTCCTGGGACATATATATTATGGCAAGAGAATCCCTGATGACAATATGCAGTATCTGATGAGACTGCCGTCTTACCCGGAGACACCCGCCTACAGCAGGATGGGGGATCAGATTAGCTTTTTGGACAGTCTGCCCACGGAATATCCGGGCAATGGGCTGGGCGATTTTCGTGAGTCCTGCTTTAGCGTGGAGACAAAAGAGGGATATCGCGCCTGTGGCATTACCTATCAGTCTCACAGAATTTTTGGAGGAAAACCGAAGCTTCCCGGACTTCCTGCAACCTATGGTGAGAAAGAGGATTGTACCACTTTGGAGATAACCTGCAGGGATGAAGTGCTCAACCTTACGGTTATTCTTTACTATACGGCATTCGAGAAGATTGATGCAATCTGCCGCAGTGTGTGCATCAAGAATGAGAGCAAAGAAGAAATCAAACTGACCAGAGTTCTCTCTGCCTGCCTTGATATGGACAACAGAGATTTTGATATTATCACCCTCCATGGAGCGTGGTCTTCCGAGCGCAATATCAATCGTAGAAAGCTCAGTTGGGGAAAACAGGGTGTTTCCTCCATGAGAGGTATTTCCTCTCATCAGGAGCAGCCTTTTATGGCTTTGGCTGAGGAGAGTGCAACACAGACCCATGGTCAGGTTTATGCCATGAATCTGGTGTATTCCGGGAACTTCACAGCGCAGGCGCAGATGTCTCAGCAGGAATATATCAGAATGGTGATGGGTATCAACCCGGAGGGCTTTTGCTGGACTTTGAAAGAGGGTGAGAGTTTTCAGGCACCGGAGGCTGTTTTGGTATACTCCGATACCGGTCTCAATGGCATGACCCATGCTTTTCATGATTTATACAGAGGTCATCTTGTCAGAGGACCTTATAAGGACAAGGCAAGACCTTCTCTGGTGAACAACTGGGAGGCAACTTACTTCCAGTTTGATACACAGAAGCTTTTGGATATTGCAAAGACTGCTGCAGATGCTGGAATTGAGATGCTGGTGATGGATGACGGCTGGTTCGGACACCGTGATGATGACACCACCAGCCTTGGCGACTGGTATGTCAATGAAGAAAAATTGTCCGGAGGCTTGAAGTATTTGGTAGACGAGGTGAATAAACTTGGTCTGCGCTTTGGTATCTGGTTTGAGCCGGAGATGGTTTCACCGAAGTCCGATTTGTACCGCGCACATCCCGACTATGCGTTGCAGATTCCGGGAAGAGAAGGAACTCTTGGCAGAAATCAGATGGTTCTGGATATCTCCCGCAAGGAGGTAAGAGACTGCATCTATGATCAGATGTATAAAGTGCTTTCTTCTGCGAATATAGAATATGTGAAGTGGGATATGAACAGAGCGCTCACAGATGTTGCAAGCTTTTCCCTTGCTTCGGACAGACAGGGGGAACTGTATCACAGATATGTGCTTGGTGTATATGAGATGCAGGAGAGATTAATTTCGGACTTCCCGAATCTCTTATTGGAAAACTGTTGTAGCGGTGGCGGACGATTTGATGCGGGAATGCTTTACTACAGTCCTCAGATATGGACCTCTGACAACACGGAGGCAATTGACAGATTGCGGATTCAAGAGGGAACCGCGCTGATTTACCCGCTTTCTTCTATGGGTGCACATGTGGCAGTATGCCCCAGTCACACCAACAGAAGAGTGACTCCGTTTGACACAAGAGGGCTTGTGTCTC
>JAILPF010000121.1 GCA_024699575.1 Acetatifactor sp.
AACAGAGCAAAGAGTCAGAGAGCGTGTAAGATTTGCAGGAACCGGATATGAAGTGGAACGAGGCGATTCTCTTTCCAAAATTGCAAGAGAGCATGGTATGTCTTTGGCACAGCTGCTTAGATTGAATCCGCAGATTACAGACAGTTCAAGAATCAAAGTGGGTCAGAAGATTCGCTTGAAATAAGCATTTCAATGATTTGAAAAAACAGGCTTTGGAAACAGAGCCTGTTTTTTTTATACTCAAAAATCACCCTTTTTCTAGTTTTTTTTATGTATGTTTCACCCCCTTGTTTTTCTACAATGATTCTAGACAGACAAGGAGGTTTAAGAATGAAAAACAGGAAAGATGTAAAACACGCCGGAGGGGCATTTCGTGAGGGAGTGCATGAATTGTGGAAGAATAAAACACTATATGCCATGATGTTGCCTACGATTGTATGGGTTGCTGTTTTTTGCTATGTCCCTATGTACGGTGTCATGATTGCTTTTAAAAAATTCAGTTACAAAGAGGGTATCTGGGGAAGTCCTTCGGTTGGATTTAAAAACTTTGAGTTCTTATTTCACTATAAGGGTGTGGGGAGAATCTTTTTCAATACAATCTTTTTGAATATTTTGTTTATAGCAACAGGAACAATCCTTTCTATTGTGTTGGCCTTGGTGTTTGTGGAAATTAAAAACAAGGTGTACAACAAGGTGGTTCAGACTATCGCTATTTTTCCTCATTTTGTATCCTGGACGGTGGTGGCAATGTTCTTGAGCGGTATCATCGGAGGAAGCGGTACATTGACTAAATGGATTATTGAAAATGGAGGAAATGATCCGAAATTTTATAACAATCCTTCCTGGTGGCCATTGATTCTGGTTCTTTTGAAAATCTGGCAGGGCGCAGGTTATGGAACCATTGTTTATGTGGCGGCGATTACCGGATTTGATCAGGAGATGTATGAAGCAGCAAGGGTGGATGGAGCAACCAGATTGCAGACGATTACTAAAATTACACTGCCACTGTTAAAAACAACAGCGATTATGCTGACCATCATGAGCATTGGAAAAATCTTTAGCGGTGATTTTGGGATGATTTATGCGGTAATCGGAGACACCTCGCAGCTTTATCCTACGACAGACGTTATTGATACCTTTGTGTATCGTGCACTCAGACAGCTGAATAATCTGGGAATGAGTACCGCAACCAGCTTGTTCCAGTCGCTGGTTGGTCTGGTAATGGTATTCGCAACCAACGCAATTACCAAAAAAGTGGAACCGGATGCGGCAATTTTCTAAGAGGAGATGAAAGATATTGAGCAAAACAATTGTGAAGAATAAAAAGATAAAAAAATCAAAAGGGGAAGTTATTTTTGATGTTGTTGTCTACATTCTGGCTACGCTATTTTGTGTGTATTGTCTGTACCCCTTTGCGATTATATTAGGCAGCAGCTTTGAGACGGAGGCAAACTTTGCAACACATGGGTTTGCAATTATACCGAAGGAGTTCACAACCAAAGCATATAAGATGGTGCTTGGAGATGGACAGATTTTTAAGGCATATGGAGTCACGATATTTGTGACGGTTGTGGGAACACTCATTAGCATGCTTTTGACGATTACCATGGCATATCCGTTGTCTTTGAAAAAGATTAAGTACCGCAATGTGGTTACATTTTTTGTATATTTTACGATGCTGTTTAACGGCGGATTGGTCCCGACTTATCTGCTTGTCAGCAAAACCTTGAATATGAAAAACAATATTTTTGTATTGATTATCCCGGTTGCCTTTGGTGCATGGAATATGTTTCTGATGAGAAACTTTTTCGCGGGAATCCCTACTGAGCTTGCAGAATCGGCATACATGGACGGAGCAAATGACTTTCAGATACTTAGAAAGATTATTCTTCCTGTCTCTGTGCCTGGAATTGCGACCATTAGTTTGTTCTATGCATTGGGATATTGGAATCAATGGTTTAATGCAATGCTTTACATAGAAAGTTCTGATTTATTCCCGTTGCAGTACCTTTTGATGAGAATGCTCAGAACGGTGGATGCGATGAAAGAAATGGCAAGAACAACCGGTGTTGCCATGGGAGAAATCCCTGCAAATTCCCTTCGTATGGCTACTACGGTAGTGGCTATCGGACCGATTGTGTTGCTTTATCCTTATGCACAGAGATATTTTACCAGCGGATTAACGGTCGGTGCAATTAAGGGGTAACAGAGTTTTTGTAAACATAGGTTTATACACCTGCTCATTTGGGGAGGGTGTTATAAATAAAAAATTTTTAGGAGGAACCAAAATGAAAAAGAACAATTTGTTCAAACGTGTTTCTGCATTATTGCTTGCAGGAACAATGGCAGCTTCCATGATCGGTTGTGGAAGTGATGCAACGCAGAGTGGCAGTGAGGCAGAAGTAACTGAGTCTACTGTAGCAACCACTGATTCCGCAGAGGCTTCTGAAGAAGTAGTGGAGGATGTTCCGGAGATGGAGGACACCACCATCAACATTCGTGTGATGAACGAGTTCAAAAATCTGGACAAGGTACTTGCAAAGTATGAAGAGATGACAAAGGATGATCCTGTTATGAGCAAGATTCATCCGGAGATTACCTGGGTGGCAGGTGCTGATTATAAGGATAAGCTGACAATGGCTCTTAGTGCACAGGAAGATTACGATTTGATGTTCTGTGGCGGTTGGCATGGTCTCAGCAAATTTATCCAGGAAGGCAACTTCGCTGATTTGTCTTATTATTTTAACAATGATAAGTTCCCCGGACTTAAGAATGCATTTTCTGAAAACTTCGTAAGTGCAATGACTTCCTACGTTCGTCAGGATGATGGAAGCTATACATCCGGAATTTACGGAATCAACCTGGCAACTTCTTATGAGGACAGCCGTGGATTCTTATATCGTGAAGACCTTCGCAAAAAATACAATTGCGATCCGATTACCGATAGAGACAGCCTTCTTGCATTTGTAAAGACTGTAGCAGAGAACGAGCCTGACATGGAAGGAGCAAGCATTTATAACTTCTTCTATCTGGACAGCCCTGTTTACTCCGGTAAACATGATGGTGTATTCAGCCAGGATAATACCAATGTATTTGGCGATCAGACCAGAATCTTTGTCGGTCTCAGCGAGGATGGAAAGACTGTGTTGAACGCAGTTGTAGCAGGTGATGCTCAGGAAGAGTTCGATAAGATGCCTGAAGGATATCAGTATGATTTTATCACAGAATATGCTGTGAAACGTACCGAGTGGAATCCGTACTTGAATCCTAACCGTGGAGCAACTACAGATACTGTTGAGAAAGATGCTGCAATCGCATACTGCGCATTGAGTGAGTTCGAGAACAGATGTAAAGAAGGTATGGAAAAGATCCCCGGATCTGAATATGGCTTCTATGTAATTGAAGATGCACAGCGTAACAAAGAGCCGGGTGCAGTTGTTTGTGATATTGCAACCAATAACTGGCTGGTAGTTCCTGTGTGGTCTGAGAAGACTGATGCTGTTATGTACTTCCTTGACTGGATGTTCGGTTCACAGGAATCTCATGATTTGTTCCAGTATGGTATCGAGGGCGAAGATTGGGAAGCTGTTGGAGCTGACGGCTACAAGAATACCGATATTTCCGAGGATGAAAAATATGTAATGCCCGGTTACTCCTTCACATGGAATCCTACTTACTTAAGATATAGTGAGTTTGTAGTAAATGATCCTGAACTGAAAGCTGACTTTGACTACGCATATGATGAGAATACCTATCAGTTGAGTCCTCTTTCCGGTTTCTCCTTTGATGCAAGAAATGTTGAGACTGAGGTTGCAAACATCTCTGCTTTGTCCAACGAACTTCAGTTGAATATCTCTTTGTATGATGCAGATGAAGCTGTTGAGAAGATTAATACATGGCATGCAGATGCTGAGGCTGTTGGTCTGGAGACAGTACGTCAGGAGCTGATTACACAGTTGCAGCAGTTCCTTGATGCAAAGAACGAAAACCAGTAAAGGTTTATACAGTAATATATGATTTAAGGTAAACGCGGCAGAGGCGGTGCGAAAAATATGGAAAATCGTGCGGTCTCTGCTGCTATGTAAAGAGTTATGGAGATCGAGAGAGGAGCAGATTGATGGCGTTTTGGAATATGAACAGTCCGTTTGCGAAAGGGGTCAATAAACTGACACAGATGCTTTATGTCGGGCTTTTGTGGTTTGTCTGCAGTGTGCCGATTGTCACAATAGGTGCAGCGTCTACAGCACTTTTTGAAGTGCTGATGCAGATGGAAAAGGATACCGAAGGATACATTGGAGCCTCTTTTCTGCGTTCCTTTAAAAATAATTTCAAACAGGCTACTTCTGTCTGGATTCCCATTCTTTTTACGGAAATTATTTTTGGGGTAAATATGGTTTATTATGCTTTACTCAGTGGTGGAAGGCATCCGGTTGAAAAAGTGGTATTTATTGTATTGTTCACAGCGGTAATGGCTTTGGCGGGCTACATTTTTCCTGTGCTGGCAAAGTTTGACAACACAGTTGGGGATACCTTCCGATTGGCTATTGTGCTGTTGGCCCGTAAGCCGGGATGGACAATAATGATTCTGACTATTCAGATTTTGACAGTATTTGTTTGTTATTTTTTTGTGTACATGCCTGTTTTATTTATCATGGGAATCACGGGATATCTGCAGGCGGCAATTTTTAACCACATTTTTGATGGAATGATAGAACGTGGCGAAATTACAGAAAAAGAAACAGAAAGGATTGCGGAATGAGCATAGAAAATCAAAATAATCAAGTGAGAATTTATCCGGTTCCGGAGAGCGCTGTACTTCAGGGAGACTACCTGGTGCGAGTGCGTCCGGTCGGAAACGAAGAGTGGCAGGATTTGACAACTTATAAAGTGAAAGTAGATATGCATGATGTCAGGGAGGCTTCTATGGCATATTTTGACTTTGACGGAATGGTGGAAGTTGAAATAACATTTCCTAAATTTTATACGGTATATCAAGTGGATATCAGACCACATTCTCTGGGAATCAGACCTGAGTTTGAACCGAAGAGAATACATTTTATTTTGGAAAAACCGGCCAATATTTCCATCGAAATCAATAAGGACAGATTTCATAACCTGCATCTTTTTGCAGGCGGATTGGAAGAGATGCCGGATAAAAATGCAGAGAATGTGTTGCTGATAAAGGGCTCTCTGTCAAGACCGGGGTTCCTTGGGGATGAGGTATCAAGACAGTTGGAACGCATGCCTGAGGGCAGAATGCTTTACGTGGAAGCAGGAGTTTATTATATCGGTGAGGCCA
>JAILPF010000151.1 GCA_024699575.1 Acetatifactor sp.
TCGGTTTCATGCGGTGGCACCACCTTCCATGACATTTGTGTCCTCCAAGGATTGTTGCCTTACGAGATATGCATATTTACCACCCATAGCAATCAATTCTCTATGTGTTCCCTGCTCCACTATCTTTCCTTTATCCATCACATAAATCCTATCACAGTTTTTTATGGTACTTAATCGGTGTGCTATAAATATGGTAGTCATGTCCCTGGCAAACTCATGAATGGTTCTGTCAAGTGCGCGCTCTGTTATAGCGTCCAGATTACTGGTTGCTTCATCCAGTATCAGAATGTCCGGCTTCTTTAACATCGCCCGCGCAATGGCAAGTCGCTGTCTCTGCCCGCCGGAAAGGTTCGTTCCATTTTCTTCCAGTCTTGTTTCATAGCGGAGCGGAAGTTCATTGATAAAATCATGCGCCTGCGCCAGCTTGGATGCCTCTATGATGTCATCCATAGTCGCTTCATCCATCCCCAGCGTTAAATTTTCAAAGATGGAGCCACTGAACAAAAATGTTTCCTGTGGAATATACGCGATTTTCTCTCGTAAGCACTCCAGCTGAATATCTTCAATGTTATTTCCGTTGATTAAAATGTCACCCGTCTCCGGCGCATAAAGGTGAAGCAGCAGCTTGGAAAGTGTTGTCTTGCCGGAGCCGCTCTCTCCTACAAACGCAATTTTCTGTCCCTTTTTTATCTTCAGATTAATCTCCTCAAGCACCAGCTTCCTTGTACCATATCGGAAATTCAGGTTTTTGATTTCGATATCGCCGGACAGGCTTGCAGGTGAAAGCTTACGGTATTCTGCCGCTGTTTTTTCAGCCTCCAAATCCAGTATTTCACCCAGACGGTCAGCTGCAACCACTGCTGTCTGCATCTGAGGCTGCAGATTAATCAGGTTCTTCACCGGATCCAGAAAATAGGCAAGTAACGAATGAAATGTAATCAGCGCACCGATGGTCATTTCTCCATTAATCACACCGACACCACCCACCCAGAGAATTATAATTCCACCTACTAGCTCTACAAAAATTTTTAACGAAGACTGTAGATTGCTTACCCATGTCAAATCAAAGACACTGCGAAGCAGTCGCACAAACTTTATCTCTGTCTCCCTGTTCGCTTTTCTTTCCGCATTATACGCTTTCACGGTCTGAATACCGTTTAGTGATTCCACCATATAGGAAGTAAGCTGAGCATTATCCTCCATCTGCCTGCGGTTTAATTTTTCATACCACTTATGGAAGCACGCAACAATCGCTCCATATAGGCCAACCATCATCACCGTAATTCCAAACAGCTTTGCATTCTGCAGCCAAAGCATAACTGCTCCCGCTGCCGCCATAAGCGTGTCTATCATAATCGTCAGAGTTGCACCGGATATGGCATCGCGTACTTTTCCGGCATCGTTAAATCTGGAAATGATTTCTCCGACCTTTCTGGTTCCAAAAAAGTTCATAGGAAGCTCGATGACATGGCGGTAGTAGCCAAGAAGCAGAGCAATATCCAGCTTTTGGCTTAAATAGAGCAATAAATGTGAGCGAAATGCATTTAAAATCACCTTAAACACATTCAATAAAATAACGCCGACAGATAAGGTCATCAATGTTTTTTTCAGACCATCCGGCAACACACTGTCAATTAGTTCCTTGAAGTAAAAGGCACCCACAATTCCCAGAATGGTATATACTAAAGAAGCCACAAAAATATGCATCAGCAATTTCTTTTGCGGTAACAGCAAATGAAAAAAGCGACTGAACAATCCCTTTGTTTCATCGCCCTTCTGAAAGGTTTCCTTTTTTACAAGCAGAATCAAAACGCCACTCCATTGATATTTGGGTGGTTTCCCTTCTTCGTGTATCTCCCCAAAAAATTCCTCAGGCGTGAGCTTAACAATTCCTGCTCCCGGGTCCGCTATAAGCACCTGTTTCTTTGTGATTTTATGTATCACCACATAATGTAATAATTGTCCATCCACAATGACATGCGCAATGCAGGGCAGGGGGAATTCAGAAAAGAAAGCCTCCTTATTGCCTTTTACTCCTTTTGCGCTAAAGCCAAGCTGTTCCGCCGCTTTTATCACACCATATGCATTTGTTCCCTGTTTATCTGTTCCTGCGACCTCACGGATCCGGGTGATGCCTATTTTGTAACCGTTCTGTTT
Source organism: Acetatifactor sp. (assembly GCA_024699575.1). GTDB lineage: Bacteria > Bacillota > Clostridia > Lachnospirales > Lachnospiraceae > Acetatifactor. The sequence continues at coordinate 2,158 of JAILPF010000151.1, forward strand.
ACAGATGGTTGCAAGGCAGGCTGCGCCACAGTCTGTGATGTCGTGCTGTTTTATACAATAGTATTTCATTTATGTACCTATCTTTCCAGTATACTAAATCTTCATCAAATAACTACCGACAATATATTGTTGAGCATATGAAGAATCATGCAAAAGTGCATTGTGTTTCTGCCAATTTTAATCTTTTTCAACATATAATGATATAATGATATGCAATAATCCAAAAATTATCACGGCAACACTGGCGAAATATATATACTCTTTTTTTCCACTATATTGATATACAATCATCATTATTCCAGCAATAAACACTACTATTGAGGATATTAGTTTTAGTATTTTTTTCATTATATAAATATTCTCCTCGCTTGATTTGACAATTTTTTTCACAAACAACATTTATATTTTTCAAGTCAGATACCTCCTAGCAGAAGATATCTGACTTGTTTTTTACTTAGTTGCCAAACACTTTGTCAAACATTTCATTTACGTTAACGCCCATCCAATAGCTGCAACTCCTGCACCGAAATAAGATATACTAGAGTATAATCCTAGGGTCTTAGATACTGGCTCTGGATCTAAGACTGATGCTGCAATTCCTAATCCTGCACCAACACATGTAAGAACACCACTAGCAACACCCCAATAATTAACTCCTCCCATAATAATCTTTGTTTTTCTCTTGTTAACTCGCTTTTTCTTACATTTTCTATTTCACATAGAATAGCTTTCTAAATCTATGCCATTCCCCTTGGCCATAAATCATGGATATCTG
>JAILPF010000165.1 GCA_024699575.1 Acetatifactor sp.
AGCCGCTCTGAAAGACAATGTAGAGTCGGCCACAATAAACACCGTCAAAATAATCGTTGAAATATTCAACAAATGAGGCGGTATCTCATACATTAATGCTTCAACCGGTCGGTGTACTACTCTTGTCATTGCCACTGTAAAAAATCCCCATGTCACAGTAGAACTCAGGCAGATATGTCCCTGAAAATTAAACCTTTTATTGGAATAATCCCAATATCGGATCTGAAACAGAGACTCCATCGCCACACCGGTGATATATTCCAATGCTGTTGCACCCACGCAACCGGAAAGATAAACCAAAAGAATATTATGCTGAAACGGCTGCGACACCACCAGCATCATAATTGCGCCACTTCCGTAAATCGGAAGAAACGGACCTCTCATAAACCCTCTGTTCACCAATTTTTTGCTTTTGGTAGACACATAGGTTGATTCAAAGCACCATCCACAAAAGCAATAGAAATAAAAGAAAAACAACCATTGAATCAATGAATAACCGTACATTACCCTCTCCCTCTGATGCAGACAGTCAACGAAAAACCGCCATTTCCACACTCAATTTACCTTTTCGTGTCTCTCTCGCTTCGCCGCACATCTTAAATTTACCGAATCCACGCGCATTCACCGTTTCACCGGGCTTTAAAATTCTGGAGTTATTCTCACATAATCTACCATCTACATAGACTTTTCCTGCCCTGAAAAGTTCCAGGCAGTCACTTCTCGATTGATTGTACACTTTTGCTATACACGCGTCAACCCGCAGAGAAGAAACGGTTATAGTACAGCTTTCCGGTACCTCCTCCGGGACATTCTGAAATTCATCTACCTTGCAGACCACATGGGTGTGACGCACCTGCGTCAGGTTTTCGCAGATATAGTCTGCCATAGATTCCTGACAGAATAAATAAGCCTCTTTGTCTCCTACCTTAATATCTCCCAGCGTACTGCGCTCTATTCCAAGGTTCATCAATGCACCAAGGAAATCACGATGTGACAGCTTTTCAGCAAACTTGGCTGTCACAGGCTGTATATGAATGCAAACGATGGGGAAAGGAACCTCATATCCAAGTTCTTCCGCATTGCCGAAGCGTATCATCTGTCTCTCTGAATTCTCCAAACCGCCAAAAAGCGTATAGCCGGCTGATTTCAATTCAGCCTCCATACGCCAGAAGGTTTCCAACTCACTTAATCCCAAGAAATTTGTAAAGCAAAAAATATTTTGCCGATATGATTTATCCGCTAAATCCCGCAGCCTGTTACGCAGGTTCTGCAGCTCTTTTTCTGTTTCAGATGTCATCTTTCCATCCTTCTGTTATCCCAGTGCAACATCCAGAACCATCATTAGGGCGAATCCAATCGCAAAAGATATGGTGCCCAGATTAGAATGCTCTCCCTCGCTGGCCTCCGGAATCAGTTCTTCTACAACAACGTAAATCATAGCTCCCGCTGCAAAAGCCAGCATATAAGGCAAAACAGAAGTAACCAGTCCTGCAAGTAAAATCGCTATGGTTGCCGCAATCGGTTCAACCACACCGGATAGAACACCCAGAACAAAGGATTTCATACGACCGTTTCCCTCACTTCGAAGTGGCAGAGAGATAATCGCCCCCTCCGGGAAGTTCTGAATGGCAATTCCCAGCGCAAGCGCAACAGCTCCTGCATATGTGATGTTCTCATCTCCGCTCAAAACACCTGCAAAAATTGCTCCGCACGCTGCACCCTCGGGTATATTATGCAATGTAACCGCAAACATCAGCATGGCAGTCCGGCCGAAATTACTTTTTCTTCCCTCCGGTTTATCACTGCCCACATGGAGATGCGGAACCATGCTGTCCATGAATAATAAAAAGAAAATTCCTAAAAGGAACCCTATCAGAGCCGGTATAAATGAAAATTTACCCAGTCCCTCGCTCATATCGATGGCCGGTATAATCAGGGACCAAACGGAAGCCGCCACCATCACACCTGCAGCAAAACCGACAAATGTCCTCTGTATATTCGGCTTAATCTGATTTTTTAAGAAAAAAACACATGCCGAACCTGCGCTGGTGCCTATCAGTGGCAATAA
>JAILPF010000184.1 GCA_024699575.1 Acetatifactor sp.
CGCAAATGCAGCCGTCGGTCCCGCAATCTGCACACGGCTTCCGCCCAGAAAAGAAATAACAAAGCCTGCAAAAATCGCGGTATAAATACCTCTCTCCGGCGTCACTCCACTTGCTAACGCAAGAGCAATAGAAAGCGGTAACGCAATAATAGCAACAATGATACCTGCAATGACATCCTTAACAAACTGCTCTTTGGAATAGGTCTTCATCACAGAAAAAAGCTTTGGTTTTAATTTGTCCATAATCTGTTCTCCTCACACTTCCTCATAAGTTCAGACTTGACGTCCGATATAGTAAAATCCATGGCACTCATCCAGTGACACATTTACAATTTTTCCTACCAGTTCATCCCCCCCTGGGAAATGAACCAATGTATTGTTGGAAAGCCTCCCGGTAACCATTCCGGCTTCACTCTCATTCACTTCCTCAACCAGAGCAGACATCACCTGCCCCTGATAGCGCGACACACGTTTTTGCGCCGTCTCCTGCACCAGCTTCAAAACTTTATCAAAGCCTTCTTTGACAATCTCCTCCGGGACCTGATTTTCCATTGCTGCGGCGGGAGTTCCTGTACGTTTCGAATAAATAAAGGTAAATGCATTATCGTATTGCACCTTGCGAATGACATCCATGGTCTCTTCCACATCCTCCGGCGTTTCGCCCGGGAAACCCACAATAATATCTGTTGTAATTGCAATATCCGGGATTTCCTGTCTGATATGGTTAGCCAACGCAATATATTGTTCCTTCGTATAACGCCTATTCATTGCTTTCAAGATTCTGTCTGAACCGGACTGAAGCGGCAAATGGAGATGCCTGCAAATCTTTTTGGAACGTTTCATCACCTGAATCAATTCCTCTGACAGATCCTTCGGATGCGAAGTCATAAAACGGATTCTCTCAAGTCCGTCAATTTTCTCAATTTCCTCCAGAAGCTGTGCAAAGCTCATCGGATTTTCAAGATTTTTCCCATAGGAATTAACATTCTGTCCTAAAAGCATTATTTCGACTACGCCATCTGCAACAAGTTGTTCAATTTCCCTTATGATTTCCTTTGGCTCCCTGCTTCTCTCTCGTCCTCTGACATAAGGCACAATGCAATAACTGCAAAAATTATTACATCCAAACATAATGTTAATTCCTGATTTAAAGGAATATTTTCTCTCTACCGGGAGGTCTTCCACAATCTGATCCGTATCCTTCCAGATATCGATTAACATTTCCTTGGAATCATAGGTACGATATAAAAGCTCCGCGAACTTAAAAATATTATGAGTTCCAAAAATCAAATCAACAAATCTATAGCTCTTCTGCAGTTTCTCTATAACCGTCTGCTCCTGCATCATACAACCGCATAACGCAATCTTCATATGGGGATTTTTCTTTTTGTATCCATTTAATACCCCCAATCTTCCGTAAACCTTCTGGTTGGCATTGTCTCTGACAGTACAGGTATTGTAAATTACAAAATCTGCGTTTTCATCCTCGATGATTTCATATCCAATCTGTTTTAAGATGCCAACAAGCTTCTCTGAATCTCTGGCATTCATCTGGCAGCCAAAAGTCGTCACACAACAGGTCGGAGCATGACCCAGAGTCTCAGTAAGCTCTACCACTCTTTTTTTGCATTGTTCAATAAAATAATATTGACGCTTAGTTTCATCCCCCGGAATCTGTGGCAAATCAACATATTTTTCCGGATCAAAATTCTTAATCATTTATTCGGTCCTCCAGGAGCTTACATATTCGCATATTTCTCAGCAATGCGAATTAAAAGCTCAGTAATCTTTTCCATAGACTGTACACAGGCATATTCATACTTTCCATGGAAGTTTTCACCACCGGTACAAAGATTCGGACAGGGTAATCCCATGAAGGAAAGTCTTGCACCGTCGGTTCCACCTCTGATTGGAGAAATCTTAGGCTCAATTCCAAGCTCCCTCATAGCATCTGCAGCATGATTTACCAAATGCATATGTGGTTCCAACACTTCTTTCATGTTGTAATAAGAGTCTTTAACTTCAGCATAAACCGTCCCTTCTCCATACTTCTGATTCAGGAAAGCAACTGCGTCATTAAACATCTTTTTCTTTTGTTCAAAAAGAGTCTTGTCATGATCACGTATAATGTAGTCTGCAACAACTTCTTCCACATTTCCCGAAATACTGTCCAAATGGAAAAAGCCTTCATACTTTTCTGTATACATAGGATTTTGTTCCACCGGCAAAAGTGACTGAAATTCTTGTGCAATCAAGATAGCATTTTTCATTTTACCCTTTGCAGAACCGGGATGAACGTTTCTTCCGTGTACTACAAGCTTTGCTCCGGCAGCATTAAAGTTCTCATATTCCAGTTCACCCAATGCACCACCATCCACAGTATAAGCATAATCAGCTCCAAAGAGTTTTACATCAAAATGGTCAGCGCCACATCCAATCTCCTCGTCCGGGGTAAATCCAATTCTGATTTTACCATGCTTTTTTTCCGGGTGGCTCAGGAAATACTTTGCCATGCTCATGATTTCAGATATACCGGCCTTATCATCAGCACCAAGCAAAGTGGTTCCGTCTGTAACAATCAAATCCTGTCCAGCCAAACCGGATAGTTCCGGAAAGTTCTCCACCGACATTATCACATTCAATTCCTGATTCAGGACAATGTCTTTTCCGTCATATTGTTCTACAATTCGCGGTTTCACATGATTGCCGGAAATTGCAGGCGAAGTATCCATATGTGAAATAAACCCAAGAACCGGCGCCTTATCACAACCATCAGATGCAGGAATAGATGCATATACATAGCAGTGTTCTGTATCATATGTAATCTCACTCGCTCCCATTTCCTGCAATTCATTCACAAGCATTTTCGCAAGCTCATGCTGTTTTTCTGTACTTGGTGTACTCGATGAATTCTCATCTGATTGTGTATCCACTTTTACATATCGTAAAAATCTCTCAATTGTATCACTCATTTTCAATTCTCCATATGTTAAATAATATAACTCTCTCATTGATTTAAACTGTATCAGCGCCTTATATCATAGCACGAGTTGCCAATTCGCTCAACTATCTTTTTTTGTATATATCTCTCTTTTCATAGTTTTTCAAATCAGTTATCGCTTCCTCGGATAAAAATAATACACTAATCAGGTTAGGAAATGCCATCAAGCCATTACATATA
>JAILPF010000281.1 GCA_024699575.1 Acetatifactor sp.
GCGGTTGCTCACCCGTAATCTGTTTCCAAAGGATTAACTCAAGGAAGCTACCAACCGTGTATTCAGAACCTAATGATTCTGCCACCTTCGCTTCAACCAGCCCCTTCTCTTCCTGCGTTACAGTTGTTGTGCTCTCCTGTACCTCCAGCCAGACATTCACATCTTTTCCAGCTTCCATCTGTGCCTGATCCGTATCTTCCAAAACAATATTCTTTATTTCCGCTTCAGAATTATCAAGTCCTCCTGCTGCAAAGTTTCCACTCGTTTTCGGAACATTCACTCTGCCCTTATCCTCTTCCTCAAAAGCTGCATAGGAATAGGTGTATGTGACATCCGTACTGATTACATTATCTGCACTGGGCACTACATCCCAGCTTCCTTCTTTGTAGGACATCGAAGGCTTGCTGCCAACTGTCGGGATATCATCTGCATTCAACCTCAATGCATCACCTTCATAACCGGTTAAGGTTACTACTACATCCTCTGTAGTTCCATCATTCCAAGAACCATTGTTGACTTTGAAAGTAACGGTATGGGAAAGTGCTATATCTTCCAAATTGACAAGAGCCGCTTCACCATCCTGTGTTTTGACCCTAAAACTATCACTGATGTCAGCAACAAACTTCGTTGCAGTTCCATTTCCATCCAAACTTGATGTAAACACTACCGGAGCTTCCGAAGCAGGCTCGGTCTGTGTCGTAATACCAATCGGTGTAGTATTGGAAAGAATACCTCCTATCGTAATAGTCTTTCCGTTTCTGACATATACATTTCTTGATAATACTGTAGACTCATTTACTGGTACCGTGTTTCCACTGATAATGGGGCTTCCAGAAAGAGTAAGTGCATTAAACTGTACACCTGTACTATGATTATCAATGATTGCTGCAGAGCCACTGATGCTTACCTCATTCGCCGTAATTCCAACACCACCATTATTTGAAATAACACCACCACTGATGTTCGCAACAGAATTACCATAACAATAGTTTGAGCCATTGATTGCATGACTTTTGTTATTCTTTATTTCTCCACCAGTCATATTAAGAGTTGCTGTTGTAGCACCTCCGCCGGTATTATATACATCGCTGCCTGAGCGAAGTTCAACACCGGCATCGCCATTGTTATATGATATAGAACCCCCATTTAAATTAAATGTACCCGAATAAACCAATACTCCTCCACCTTGTGCGGCCGCATTTCCCAGAACCGTTCCGGCATTCATGGTACATGTACCATTTTTTACCCAAATACCACCGCCAGAGCCCCAAAATAATCCTCCACCTTCTGATGTACCGGAGCCGCCCGTGATATAACCACCATTAATGGTAAGCTCTCCTGATTCTTCATTCAAAACGGCAACGCCGTCTATGATGTCAAATTTATGTGTAGATGAATTATTACTGTCTATTATGGTAAGAGTTGCTCCACCATCGACCTTTATTACACTTCCTCCACTTCCGGTTTTCTTAATACCATAACCATTCAAATCCAAGGTAATGTTACCACTAGGCATCCATGTGGAAGTAAGTTCCACATTCTCAGTCAGCGTTACCACACCATCGCCATCAGCTGCAGGCATAGCCGTTGCCGCCTTCACCGTCATACACATCTCCGGTACCATCCCCAGTACAAGCGCAAGGCTGAGGATGATTCCCAAACCACTTTTCATTTTAGTTCTCATGCCTTTTCCTCCTATAATTATTATTTACGGCTAATTCGATCGCCGCCAAACCGTTTTGTAAATAAAAAACCGCCGAACATGGCAGGGGCTATCACTCCATCAAGTAGTTCCACAAAAGCCTCTGCAATATCATTAGTTGTATACAAAAAAACTTATCAAGCCAAATTAAAAGAGAAGAAAACATCAATTACAGCATATGATTGAATATGATTTATATATTATCATAAATTCAGATAATTTTCAAGTTATATCTAGTCAATCAACTCCCATCCTAACACGTTTCGTAATCATAGCAGCCACAATCCCGATCACCACACCGGATATGGTTCCCACAATCACCAAAAAAGGCAGATAATAAATAATACTGCCGGTCTCAAGCACCAGAATCGCCACAAGTATCTGACCCACATTGTGGAACACACCTCCAAGCACGCTTACTCCGGTTACCGATAAGCGATTGAGTTTTTTAGCCAATACCATCACCGCAAAGGAAAGTGCCGCACCTGCCATGGAATACATCATCATCGAAAGATTTCCAAAGGTAAAGCCTACAAGAATCACCCTAACGACAGATAATGCCAAAGCAGTCTTTGCACTGAAGGTATATAGAGCAACTACAATTACCAGATTGGCAAGTCCAATCTTGGCACCCGGAATTCCAATGTTAAGCGGCAACAGAAATTCAACGTAGGACAATACAAATGCCAATGCAATCATCAGTCCCAGATAAGAAATTTTTTTCGTATTCATAAGGTCAGTCTCCTAAAACAGCGTTAATGAGTCGCCCCGTCAATATCATTTTCTTCCCCACCGACTATTTCCACAACAACTTTGTTGGGCAGGCAGACAATTGTTTCTCCTTGATAATGAATGTGTTTGTGATTCACACATATCTTATCTCTGCAACTGGCCTCCAGCACCTCAACGTATCCATCCCGAATCTGTAAAAGATTATATTCACCGTTCTCCTGCGTAATTTTTTCCGTAATATTCTTATTCAAGGGATATGTGCCATACTCCTGCCCATCTATAGTGACTACCGCTCTGGCACTGTCCGAATCATTTGTTCTCTGCCAGATTCGCATAAATATCACCAATCCGACCGCTGCAATTAAAATGATGCAAATCAGATAAATATCATTCTTTTTCATATTACTCCACTATACTTTCCTCAAAATGATCCGAATAAACCTTGCTACCATCATGGTACACCCACATTGCCTCCAATCCTTCCCGGCTGTTCACAAAGGCAAGACCTTCTTCCAGTGTCATATTATAAATCGCAGTGGAGAACGCGTCCGCTTCTCCCGAATCATCTGTGATAAGAGACACTGCCGCAAAAGTATTTGCCGGGAAAAGTGTGTCCGGGTTGATGATATGACAATAAACCTCTCCATCCACCACATAAAATCTCTGATAATCACCGGAGGAAACAACACATTGACCATCGGTAATCTCCACCATTTCGATGTATTCCTCATTACTGTTCAAATCCGGGTTCTGAATTGCCAGTTTAAAATTTGTTCCATCTATTCTTCCGTCTATTCCGGAAATATTTCCGCCAAGGCTCAAAAGCACATGAGAAAGCCCCTGTTCTCTGGCATATTCCATCACACGCTGCACCGCATAACCTTTTCCGGTACTTCCCACATCCAAGGACATCTCCGGATCAGCTAAAAATACAGTTCCGGCATCACGGTCAATAATGACATCTTCGATGTTGGTGTGTTTCGCCGCTTCCTGTAGTTCTTCGATTTTGGGAAGGGTTGCGCTTTCAGGGTTCTCACTGCCATATTCCCTGTATTCATGCCAGATGGAAAGCACTGCACCCATCGCAATATTGACTCTTCCATCAGTCTCTTCATACATCCGTTTGCTGAAATCTATCAATTCGATAATCTCCGGATCGACACTCACAGGTGCAATTCCGGCATTGTCGTTGATTGTCTTAATATTTGCTACATCTTCATAATCATTATAAATGTCGTATAGTTTATTATAAAAGACCAGGCGTTCTTTCAAAAGTGCTGCCTGCTCTGAGAATTCTTCTTTTGTTTCTGCATAACCCAGAATTTCTGTTCTGGTGTCAAAAATATCTAAAAAAGTAGCTGTATACTTTGTCAATTTCGGTTGTCTATTTGTTTTTAATTGATTCAAGTAAAGTGCAACAGCAGACACCACTACTATCGCTACTGCTGCTATCAATGCATTTTTCCATTTTTTCATAAATTCACCCTGATGAAAAAAGAGAGGAGTGGACTATAAGGCCGCACTCCCCTCCGTTGTCAATTTGCAATATTATTTTGCGTTTGCTACTGCCTTAGCGATTACAGCGTTGAAGTCTGTAATGTGTACGGAAACAGAAGCTGCAAGGTCAGCGTCAGCTGCACGACCTTCTTCTACTGCTGTACCCTGTACCTCATCTACAGTCTTACCAACAGTGTATGCTGCGTATGCTGCAGCCTGCTCGTTCCACTCTTTACCGATTGCGGAAGCTTTTCTCATACCATACTCATCACCGAGCTCGTTCTTGCTCTTAACATCTACGCTCTTATCAGCGGTGATAACACCGTTAGCATCAAATGTAATCTTAGCCTGAACTGCATCAATGATGTTGCTTGTGATAACGCCGTCAGCGTTTACGGTAAGAACGGAGATTGTGGTATATGCTTCAGCAACACCGTCACCTTCTTCGCTTGCATCTTTAGAATTGGAAATCTTGGTAGAAAGACCAAGGCCAAGCTTGTCACCTGCATTTGCTCCACCTGCAACAGCGTTGTTCATAGCCTCAAGAACAGCTGCCTGGAATCCGGTTACATGAACGGATACGGAAGCCTTAAGGTCTTCATCACCTGCATATCCCTCGGAGATAGCCATACCGCTGATTTCGTCAGCTGTCTTACCAACAACCCATGCTGCAAAAGCGTCAGCCTGCTCATACCACTCTTTACCGATTGCGGAAGCTTTCTTCATACCGTAATCATCGCCAAGCTCTCTCTTGGAAGCATACTCAGCATTCAGATCAGAGGTGATTTTACCGTCAGCGCTTACACCGATTTTGGTCTGAGCGATATCAATAACACACTCTACTACTGCACCGTTTGCATCAACGGTTACTGCTGCAATTGTAGCATCACACTGAGCAGTTCCGTCACCCTCTGCAGATGCGTCTTTGGAGCTGTCGATAGCTACAGATGTACCGATACCGGTAAGAAGTGCACCTTCTGCAACCTCTACCTCAGCGGTCTCCTCTACTGCTTCCTCAGCTGTCTCTTCTACAACCTCTGTTGTCTCCTCTTTAGCTGGCTCTGTCGCGCTCTCGGTAGAACCACATCCTACAAATGTAGTTGCGATAAGAGCTGTAACACACATCATAGCGACTAATTTTTTCTTCATCGTTTTTTCCTCCCTAGATAATAATACTTTGATGAAAAATATATTTTTAACACAGATGCACAATTGCAAATATGCTAGAAATATCAAGATTTAAGACCTTCATAGGCCTTTTTTAAGAGTCCGCCCAAAAGCTTCTCCTGTGCCTGCGTCAAGCCTATGTTATTCATAGCATCCAACGCCTTTTTATAATAATTCTCTGCTGTATGGTGTGTATATTTCACACCGTCATGCTTTATTACCTGTTCAAA
>JAILPF010000284.1 GCA_024699575.1 Acetatifactor sp.
ATATGGTACTCCGGCGCTTCTTCGCAAAAATATTTCAAAGATGTCAGTGCTCGCTCACAAAGTTGAACCTCATCGAATATAATCAACGTATTTCCCTTGGTGATGCTCACTTTGGAAATCCTAGACAGCAATGGAATCAGGTAATCCGGATGGATGTTTTCAAGAAAGGTCTCCTGTAAGTTTGGATCTGTCTGAAAATTGAAGTATGCCACCTGCTCGTATTCCTTTCGTCCAAACGAAAGCAGCGCATAGGTCTTCCCAACCTGCCTTGGTCCCTGTAAAATAAGCGGTTTCCGGTATTTACTTTCTTTCCATTGGTTTAACTTCTGGTAAATTTTTCTCTCCATATGATAACCTCGTTCAAAAAGCCGGATGATGTAAAAATATAATCATATTTTACACTGACTAGTGTTGATTTACAATGGAATTTCACATCTCTTGACGTGGTTTTACAGTAGAATATCACATTGAATCAAGTTATGCCATAAGCATCAACATCATTTTACAAGCAAAAACAAAAACCCCGGTGCTCTGGGAGGTACATCCGAAGATGTAACATATGCACCGGGGTGGTTATCAATATTGGGCTACTGAGGCGACAGGGAGCCATAGATTTCTACATATTAATTAGGTGACATTATTTTAATGTAGCAATGTTATGTATTGCATCAACTAATTGACGTACATCCGCAATACAATTTTCAACAAAGGAACGTGATATGTCGGTTTGTACTGCGTCCATATGACTTCGATCATTTTAATGTGCGATTGCGTTACGACGCTTGTATAATTCGGATAGGACTCTTTTTTCTTCTGCAACCGAATGGCTTTCGTCCATCTTTTCATGGATGGATTGGCATACGTCTTTCCATGGAATACCAATCAAATTTAACTGATCTCGTATTATGATCCAGTCCTGCATGACGACTGTGGCAAAAGATTTATTAACATAATCAAAGAACCATTCTTTGGCATCCGGCTTATGCAATGCGCGATCCACATCCGCCATGGATACGGATAATTTGCTGTATTTTTCTGTTCGCGACCATTCTCCGATGAATATTTTATATAATCCATATTTGGTAATCTCATGCATATAGAAATCCAAAACACCTTCTATGAATACGATCTGTGAACGAAAAATATTTTTTGCAGCAGCTTCTTGACCGGATGAGACAAGACTTTCTGCAACTGTAAATTGGGATATGATCGATTGTACACTTTCGTCAAAGTGGTGCTTGATTTCGGCTAGTTCAAATTGAACCGGTATTACCACAGGTTTTACTTCGCGGACATTTTCAATACGAGGGGATAATTCAAATTTACGTTCCATGTATACTCCCCCTGTCTATGAAAGTACCTTGGCAAAATCGACATTGAGCATCGGGATTGCACCATATCGGCCGGCGATGTATCCTTTGCCATATTTTTCATTCTTACGAACATTTTTTAATTCTGCCATAGAATATAGGTCGGTTGTTCGATCTTCCGTCTTTAATTCTGTAAACCAAATCTGATCTCTACGGAAAATATCCAAATTCAACAGACCTGTTTCATGTGTTGTAAAGATCAACTGTGAGCTGCTCTTACCTGTCAGATTCATAAACAGTTTAATCAGCTCATATAAAATCGCCTCATGTAGTCCGGATTCCAATTCATCACACACCAGAACTTTATTATGGGACATGATATCGATCAAAGGGCACAAAAGGCCAAAAAGCTTTCGGACACCGACGGATTCTTCGTGCATCAAATCGGTAGAAAAGTTGCCGTAATCTACCTTAGCTGTAATGGCATCCAGATTTTGCTGCAATAATACATTCTTAAAGTCCTCCGATAGAAATGGTGGCAATTGAGAGGCATCAATCTTCTTTTGATCAATCTTCACCTTAATATCTTTTATCCCCATTCCAAGTCCCTGCATAAAATGGATGACAGAGGAACGTATATGAGGGTTCGCATGCATCTGATAGAGAGAATAATTCATCCAGTTTTCCTGATTGGATGGATAATATACCACGAGTTCTTCTGCAAAAAACCGATAGGCCTGTTCTATTTCATCCACAGAACTGAAATTGGCAGCACAAGACAGAAGGAGCTTATTGGGTTTTAAAATATCCTTAATAACCGTTAGCTTTCCCTTGAATTTACTTCCAACTTCAAAATCTTCTCCCTTACGATCGAAGATTCTGGCCTGCCGACCGTTGGGAACGTAGTATAAATATTCCTCAAGGACCAGCATATTCTGTAAGGAAAAACCGTACATATATCGGATTCCGTTGGTTACAAACTGAATTTCATACTGACTGATACTATCTGCCGGCTCCATTTTATGGGGAATCTGGCGGATCCCCTGCCCTACCTGATGGTTAATGCTATTTATCACAAGATTCTTCACAAAAGAAATTGCATCGATAAAATTACTCTTCCCGGAACCATTGGCACCATAAATAACGGAAGAGCGTAGAATGCGATTCCCGGCAAATTCTATGGTCTTCTCATCAAACGTATTATCCTTACCGGCTAATGTTGAAAATAAGACCTTATCACGTATTGATTTATGATTGGAACAGGAAAACTCCAGTAACATAATCCATTCCTCTCTTCTTTATACATTGAAATGGTACGATACAATAGTACCATTCGAAATAGTATTTTACAATTCAAATCTGCAAGAAAATTGCAAATTTGAATTGTAAAATACTAAAATATACAAAAATCCCGGTTCCTTGGGAGGTACACCTAGTGGTGTAACGGGAACCGGGACGGTTATCAGTAATCGGGCTACTGAGGCGACAGGGACAATAACTTTGTTATTGATTATGTATCAGAAACCCAGATAACTTCATTTGTCAGAT
>JAILPF010000291.1 GCA_024699575.1 Acetatifactor sp.
CTTGAGAAAGCTGTCTCCAAATTCGCTGACAATTGCCGCAAGCTCCGCTTCCGATATCTGCCCGTCCTGCATCAGATGCTTTAGCTGCTGTCCGCCAATGGTTCTGGTATGCTCTGTCTTTTCTTTCTGCTGGGTGATTTCCGCATCCAGCTTTTCCAGTATCTGCTTAACCTGCTCCCTGTCCACCGGCTTTAAGATATATTCCCTCACGCCTGCACGCAGCATCTCCACAGCATAGGAAAATTCATCATAACCACTGACTGCTACAGTAAGTGGCCGGTGTGGCAACTCCTGCATCGCCTTTACCAGCGCAATTCCGTCCATCTTTGGCATGCGGATATCCGTAAACATCACATCAACGGGCTGACTTTTTAGGATTTCCAACGCCACCTCACCGTTTCCGCACTCCAATATGATGTCGATGGGCACCCCACTTCTCTGTACCATGGCTTTGATGCCCTGTCTGATCATTTTTTCATCTTCTACAATCAGTAAAGTATGCATACTATATTCCTTCCGAATCAGTCTCAAAATGTGTCTGCGGAACTCGAATTTCCACCTTGGTGTAACATCCTAACTTGGAGTTAACGGTCAGTCCATATGCTTCTCCAAAATTTATCTGTATTCTGTCCTGAACATTTTTCAGTCCAATTCCATTTCCCTTCTCACCTGCCACCGGTTCGTCATTTTCCATCTCACCGTGAATCTTACGGTTCAACTCCTGCACCGTCTCTTCACTCATGCCCCGACCGGCATCCGTCACCTCAATGATGCAGTCCGCCTCCTGGAGATAGCCCTTTACATAAATGTTGGTATCCTCCGCAAGCTGCTCAATTCCATGGTAGATTGCGTTTTCCACAATCGGCTGCAAAGACATCTTTGGAATCTCCTGTTTTAAAACGATTTCCGGGAGATTTAGGGACAAATAAATCTCATAGTCAAATCTTAAATTGATTAGTGCCAGATAATTCTGAATATAGTCCAGTTCCTCGCGTACAGTCACTTTGCCGGAAACCCAATGCATACTGTACCTTAGCAGCTTTCCGAGGGAAGTAATCGCATCGGAAATATCATATTTTTCATCAATCTCCGCCATCATCTTGATAGATTCCAGCACATTATAGATAAAATGTGCATTAATCTGATTTTGCAGGGATCTTATCTCAGAGTTTTTCGCCAGTCGCTCTCTGTTTAAGTTGTCCGTCAGAAGCTGTCTGATACGCTCCATCATCTTGTTTATCTGCGTTCCCAGCTCCCCCATCTCATCCGTTCCGCAGTTCTCAATCTCCACATCCAGATTGCCCTTCTGCACCTTTCGGATGGATGCAAGAATCTGATAAAACTGTGCAAGCAAACGGTTAACCATATGATTGATAAAAAACAAAAGCGCAACTGCCGAGAGAACCAACGCGACAATATACCCATTTCGGTTCTGCCGCAGCTGTCCGATCTTTGCCCGCATGTCCATCACACAGTACAGGGTTCCATCCAGTTCTTTCACATACTGGCTGGCCACAAGAAAGTCATCCTCTTCTAAATCCGCCTGTATCATCTCGCGATATCTTGCAACTTCTTCTCTGTTTTCCTCACTACAGAAAATCTCGCCATTCGTTCTCTCAAAAAAGGAAACACTGTCCGCTCTGGATGCATATAGCTCCGGAAACATGGTTTCCATTCGAACGGCAGCTTCCAAAAGTCCCAGTTCTTCCCCATCGTATTCTGTTATGGGCGTCACTAAGGACATAATATGCTTGTCCCTGTCCACCAGGTACGCATCGAAAATGGTATCGGGATAGTCAAATTTCCAACCGTTCAACTCTTTGTCATCAGCCCATGCAAGCTTCTGCATTCTATCGTACCGATAGAGAATGGGCATCATCTCTTCCATTGCAGTATTGTCCACATATACACGAATCTGATAAATGTTGGGATTATTGTTTACCAGTCGCTCCAGATCAGCGATGTTCACATTATAAAAATCCATCATTCTCTCATATGAGATTTCCTCGCCGTCGTGCAGTGCCTTCAGATACTCATTAAGAGACCTGTCACTTAAGAAAAACTGGGTGGACATACTGATATTGTCAACATATTTTGTAATATCATCATAGCTTCTGTCCATGGTGTATTCCAGATTTCTGCGGCTTTCTTCCACCGCATTATCCTCCATCCCCCAGAAGAGAATCACTGTAAAGATGACTGTCGGCACCAGAACCAGTATAACAATCATCATCGTAAACTTTTGATTTAATTTCAGCCTGCTAAAGAATTGGTTCCATAATGATTTGATGTAGTTCAGCATGGAGGTATCCTCATCTATTTCATCCCCAGACGCCGTTTTGCATCCAGAGTCTGTCGCTCACTTTCGGCTACAACCATATCATACCCCAATTTCGCTCTGTTCTCCACATAATTTTCCATTAATTGGTCAAATTCTTCATCCGACTCTGCCAACAGGAGTTTTGGCAGGGTCTGGCTCCAAAGCTTTTTAATATTACGGTCGGCATTACCAGCCTCAGTATCTGTATCAAAATTAATCTCATACTGCCCCATATAGTGGGTATACGGGTAAGTCCATCTTTCCAATTGTCCGATGGGTTCCTCTTCTTTTCCCTTCCAGTCAAGCTGCATCACATTATTCTGAAGCATCCAATAGGCATTATCCGCACCATATAGTTCATCGTACGCAGCTCTGTCAGACTGTAATAGTCGTTTGACATCCTCCTTCAGTACTGCTTCGCCATCCACCATATCGTAGGTTACACCCTCCACACCCAGATAAGTCAGCTTCTGACCGTGTTCGCTCATCAGATAAGATAAAAATCTGATTGCTCTGTCCGGATGTTCGCAGCTTTTTGAAATCATGGTCACCGTCCAGCCGTAACTGCCTGTTCCCGGAAGAACCGGTGCATCCCCTGCAGAATTCTTGGGTCCATCAACAGCCAGATAGATTCTCTCCGGATGTGTCGCCCACAAAATCTTTTGCTGATTTTTCATATCGGTACGCTGGTAAAGCATGCAGAAATATCGTCCGGTGGCCATTTTTTCCTCCATCTGAGTCCTCTGGTCGATAAAAATATCTTTTGAAAGATACCCTTCGCTGCCTAACTCTCTAAAGACCTTCAGCCATCTTAAATAATCCGGGTCAGTATACCTGTCATAATATTTACCGTTCTTCTCAAATGGGACCGCCAGAAAATTCTGCAGATACTGATCAAAGGAAACGCATCCCGCATCCGTAAACTCATGTGCACCAATCGGAATCAAAGGTTCGCCATCCACCTCCGGGAACATTTCAACAGCCTTTTTTACCGCTGAGACAAACCCCTCCGGAGTCGTCATGTCAGGGCTTCCGATTGCCTCGTAAATATCTTTACGCACCAGGAATGTCTGGTTGGAACCAATATCATCCCTGCTCTCATAATCTTGTGGCGTATAAAAGGAATTAGGGTAACAATAGATATTTCCATCATCCCTTCTGTACCAGTCCAGAATCTGCTCATTTGCAACATCCCAGAAATAGTAATCATATTTGTCAGCCAGCTCATTCAGCGCATAAACCATATCTTTGCTGACCATCTCATCCACCTGACTCTCCCACCAGCCGAGCGTAATCAGGTCAGGCAGGGAATCTGAGGCGATCATGGCATTTAGTTTCTCTGCTTCATTACCCACCGGTGTCAGGAAATTGACAGAGACACCTGTTTCTTCGGTAATCGTATCAGATACAACATTACCGCCCCACTTGGTCAAAAACCAGGAGTAATTTATATACCAATTCAATGTGATTGGTTCCTTATCATCTCTCTGTTCTTTCGCACACGCACCTAAAGAAAGAGATGTTATTATCAAAATTATCGCAAACAAATATTTCTTCATGACAAAATCCTTATTACATACACTTATATGACAAAGGGCAGTGCTTCCACTGCCCTTTGCCACACTTGAAAGTATAGAGTACTCTCTTGTAAATGTCTATATCATTCTTTAACAGCACCTGCGGAAACACTGCTAATGATATACTTAGAAAATGTTACAAATACCAAAATGATAGGTACCATTGAAATCGCAATACATAAGTAAATTGCGCCATAGTTCTGCGTAATATCCGTAGAAGCTCGTAAAGATACCAGCTGTACGGGTAAGGTATATTTCTGAGGACTATTCAAAATGATCATAGGAAGCATGTAGGAGTTCCAGTTACCGATGAATCCCATGATGGAGAATGTTGCAATCGCAGGAAAAACAATCGGAATCACAATTCTGTGGAACATATAAATCTCACTTGCTCCGTCCATTCTGGCCGCCTCAATCAGGGAAGGGGACAGCGAGGAAACAATATACTGTCTTAAGAAGAATACTGTTCCCGAGCCTGCGATAGCAGGTAAAATCAAAGGTACATACGTGTTGATAATATGAAATGCCGCACACAGCTGATAGAAACCAATCAGCGAGAGGGTACCCGGAATCATCATAAATATCAAAATCACCCAGAAAATCAGCTTGTTGCCCTTAAAGTCATAGCAGGCCAGTCCATATGCAGCCATTGCAGGGAAATATGCTCCCAGAATGGTTGCTGGAACTGCAACAACAAGACTGTTCCACATACCTTTAAACAGGTTGAAATATTTAAATACGACTGCCCAGTTCTTTGCTAACGCTGTGCCGGGAATCAAGGTAAATCCTTTTACAATCTCATCCGATGTTCTGGTCGCGTTGACAATCATCATCAGGAAGGGCAAAAGGCAGATTACAGCCAGCAGTGTAAGCAAAATATAAAGTATTGTTTTGTTAATATTATAGCCGAGTGTATGCTTATTCTTTCTCATCTTCTATCTCTATGCCTCCTCTTCTCTGTATCCCTGTTAAACAATCTGTACTGTATTACAGAAACCACAAGGATGATTAAGAACAAAGAGTATGCAACACTGGATGCGTATGCAACCTGAGTTGTCTTAGCACCGAATGCAAAACGATACAGATACATCATCGCAGTCTGCGTATGCTTGTAGGTCTGAGAGGTGTCGCCAATCATCAGATATGGCATATCGAACAGCTGCAGACCACCAATCAGGGATGTGATTGCCACATACATCATAATGGGTTTGATCAGAGGTAAGGTAATCTTTCCGAAAATGGTCCAGCGACCTGCTCCATCGATGGATGCCGCCTCCAGATAATCACGGGATACACCCTGAACACCTGCCATCAGCATCAGGAAGGAGTTACCAAACCACATCCATGTCTGAATGGTAGAGAGGGAAAGTCTTGCCGGCCACTTTGTTCCCAGCCAGTCAATCAGCTTATAGTGTCCTCCAAAGGTACGGAACAGCTGAGTCAAGCCGATATTGATAGAACCATAGTTTTTATCCAACAGATTGCTGAACAAAAGGGCAATGGATGTCGCTGCAATCAGGTTGGGCAGATAGTAAATCAGTCTGTACACCGGCAGACCTTTCATTCTATATTTCACATCACTGAATACCATCATCAGTAAAAATGCAAGTCCTAACTGGGTGACAATATTGACACCCCAGATAATAATCGTGTTCAACAGTGCGCGTCCAAAGAATTTATCCGTGAAGACACGCTTATAATTCTCAAGTCCGGCAAAATTAATTGTTCCATTGAGCTTCATAAGCTTTAAGTCCGTGAAACTCAAATACAGTGTTCTCAAAACGGGATACACACTGAAAATCAAAAATGCAATCACAAAGGGAGCCACAAAAAGGTATCCCCAATTGTTGTATGCTCTAAGCTTACTTCTTTTTTTCTTTACAGGTTTTGTTTTTTCCATATCCATCTCTCCGCAGGGAATTTTTACTATAAGAGAATGTAGGGGACGCATGATGCGTCCCCACATTCACCTATGTTACACAACAAGAGAATTATCTTTCAACTTCAAGCTCTCCAGCGTAGGTAGATTCTACGTTGTCATAGAAGTAATTAATAGCCTCTTCTTTTGACATCTCACCGGTCTTGTAAGAAGAAATTGCCTCTCCCCATTTTGAACCAAGATCAGAGTCATATTTGGTCTGCTTGCTGAAGTCGATGTGCTGAGCAAGGTCAAGGTAGATAGACATTAACTTCTGTCCACCGTAAGCTTCGTTGGTATCATCTTTGTGCTTCTCGATTACGTTAACGTTAGAGCACATATTACCCTGTACAACGCCTTCTTCAGCGTGTCCAGCTTCGTTGTAATGGAATCCGTTGTAGAAGTTCTCCATTGTCTCATCAGACATCATCCAAGAAAGGAACTCCCAAGCAGCGTCCTTCTTCTCAGAATTCTCAGAGATACCGAACCAGCCACCGCCGCCCCAGCCGTATGCAGGACCAGCTACGAATCCCCAATCACCGTAGGTATCACCTGCGTGATTAGAAAGAACCAACTGTCCCCATGCAGGAAGACCGAATGCCATAACTTCTGTGGTATCTGTGAAGCCAAGTGCTGCAGCCTGAGCTACGAAGTCTTCAGCTGCCTCTTCGGAGTCACCGCCCCAAACAGCCAGGTCATCAGTACCCCAACGGGTTTCCTCGGAAAGGATGGGAACCTCACCAGCCATGGACTGATACCAAGGTGTGGTCCACTGAGAAGCGTATGCGGTAAGACCTTCATTGTAAAGAGCAGAAGTCAACTCCATCATATCAATTCTTTCCTGGTTCAGATTAACCTTATTGTCAACTACCCAAGGCTCTTTGTATACGCAGTAGCCAAGTTCGGAGTCAGAAGCGAACAATCTGAAACCTTTTTCCTTAGCAACTCTTGCTGCATCCATGATTGCATCATAGCTTTCGAACAATTTTCCAACAGTCTCAGGATCGGAGTAACCGAAGATCTTCTCAGCTACAGATTTTCTGTAGAAGAAGCCTGCAGGTGCTGCCTGATAACCAAGTGCTCTCTGAACACCGCTCTCATCCTGTCCTGCTTCCCAAACATAATCAACTACATGACCGCCGATTTCCTGAGCGCCATAAGCGTCGAGGTCAGCGAAGAATCCAGCTTCCATAAAGTTAGGCAACCATCCCAACTCACCACCGATGATATCGGGCTCTTTCTCGCCACCGAGAATTGCGGTCTGTACCTTTGTCTCATACTCACCGGAAGATGCTACGTTGATAGCTTCTACCTGAATGTCAGAGTGGCTTTCGTTAAACCACTTTGCAAAAGAAAGTGCATCGTCGTTCCATGTCCAAAGGACAAGGTTTGTAACTCCCTCAGTTGTTTCTGCGCTTGAAGAATCTGCTGTCTCTGTAGCATCAGTAGTCTCTGTCTTAGCAGTATCTGCTGTGCTCTCAGAAGGTGCATCAGTAGTAGATTCGCTTCCACATGCTGCCATGGAGAAGGTCATCAAGCCAGCCAATACAAGCGCTGTTACTTTTTTCATTTTCATAATGAAATCCTCCTTTTATAATACCGGTTGTCTTTTGACATACTTCGGTTTGCAATTTATATTTTATTTTTTTCGGCTTTTCAGAAAAATACACCTTTTTTTGTAAAGGTGTCTTTTTTTTATTTTCCTGTCAGATTTTCGTCAAAGTGCACTTAAAAAAAGAAACTAAAGCATATTTTTAAGTCAAACCGCTCGGCATAACCCGAAAAATACTCCCTTTAGTCTCTTTTTTATTGGTTACTTTGCTCTCTCCGCCTACTCAATCCAGACCTCAATCGTTTCAGTCTTACCGTCTCTGATATCGTAGGCAAGCAGATTGTCAATCACACTGCTTGTAGTCCTGAATTCTCCGCCCTCCAGGTATCTGACACAGATTTCTGTAATGCGATATTCTCCCGGCACATAATCTTTTTTCTCAGCAAAGTGATAAATCACTTTTGTACTTCCCATGAAGGCTGCTTCCACTCTGCACGCATCACCCACCAGGCGGGCAGGAAGCGTAGGCTGAAAGCTCACCAAGAGCTTACCGTTTTCCGTCCGGAAAGTGTCTTTGCCAAACATCATAATCTTCCACATCTGTAAGAATTCTACAGTGGAACCGCTCAATCTCGCCACAAAGCCTTTCCCGTGATAGCTCTTATTCGGGTTCCTGGAGCTTGCAATGAAGGATGAATTCTCATAAATGCTGCGTCCATAGCGGCTCGGGGGCTGAAATGGAATCGCTGCGTTTACAAAGTCTTCCAGATACTCCTTGTATAGACCGGACTTTAAGAGTTCAAGCAGGTATTTGTATTCCATATGCATCCAGACTGACTCATTTTCAAGCCATCCCGGGGTAAACGCTCTTGCACGCCCAAGCTCGTAGGACTCTTTTTCCAGAGAAGTGTTGACCTTGTACATCTTCAGTTCTCTGTCATACAGTTCACTGTTTTTCACTGTCTGATACAGCTTTCTCTTATTCTCAGCGGTATCCTTCAGCCTGAGCATGTGAACCGGTGCCTCCAGAAAATCGGGAACTTTTCTCAATGCAAAATGTTCCGGGACGATTCCCTCTCTGGTTTCCACATAGTCTTCCAATTCATAGGTAAAATAAGCAGGAACAACACCGTCTGTAAAGGCCAGTGCCTTTCGGATACCACACTTTACCGTATCCAGAAGATTATCCACCATCTCCAGAAGCTGTGTGGTTTCCACAGAAACCTTCTCGCCGCTGATTCCATGGAATGTCCGCAGATTATATGCCTCTTTAGCATCATTGCGCTCATTCCAGAATTCCAAAAGCTCCTTATCCCGCACAATAGTGTTCTTGTAGAGCATGGTAATATCGTCCATGGTTCTAAGATACTCCGCCACCTCTCTGGTGATTACCGCCTGCCCCGGATATCTCTTTAATACTTCCGCAACATACTCCAACACCCTGGCAAGCTCATAAGTCTCATTCATGGAAGAACCGAACAGTCCCGGCAGACCGTTTAATGCGTCGTACCAACCGGGTTTACCTCCTGCCATCTCTACACCCATTGCGTATGCATCCAGATCCGCATACTTGGTGGCACAGATAACCAGCAGTTTTTCCAGAAGACTGACTTTGACAGGTTCCCCCAGACCAAATCTGCTTCGAACCAGTGTTTCCCCGTCATCGCGTCTCATGGACTCATCCCAGAAATGATATTGACGGATTCCGTTTTCTGCCCTCACATACCGCTTGATGCGAGGCAACACCGGAATCTGGCAGGCATAGTAGGTATACTCCTGCTCCAACAAGAGCTCTCTCTCCCGGTCCGGATAAATGGAGAGATAGCTTTCTACCAGATCCAGATTATAGGTCCAGTGGTCACACCAATAGCCTTCTGCAAATCTTGCATTCACTATCTCCTGTGAACGTTCCATCGCTTTCACAAAATAATCGTCCTGAATCCTGCCATCCCATATCTCCAGTTCCTGCAGTTTCTTGTAGAAGCCACCGGGAGTGAAACCCTCTGTCAGATCGCTCATCAGGTCTTCCTTCTGCTCCTGACTTAACGGATCGAAAATTTCCTCCACATCCTCCTCTGTGAGAGTGTAAGTCACCTGTTCCACTGCCAGAGGATTATAGCCGTCCATTTGAAGCAGCCCGAAGAATTTCCTGATGTTTTCACGTCCCACATATGGAGTGAAAAAGTTATCCATCCTCCTGTTCTGATTCACATCACGAAAATTACCGTTGCCCTGTGAATAAAACTCCGGCAACATTCGGAAATAGTTATAGTCTCTCTCCAGATCGCCGTGTTTTCTGGAATAAATATAAAAAATTTTGTTTCCGGGAAGCTGAATCGGAAATCCGCCTCTCAGTACATTATCCATATATGTACATCTGCAATATTCATCGAAATCAGGATCTGCAGTCCTTAGGTCAATCACCTTACAAATATCCTGCATCAGTTGTGCCGCTTCTGTCTCCTTCTGTTCAAACCACTGTGGAGAAAGCTTCTGCTCCAGGAATTTACCGAGTTCCTTTTTACTTCGCACCTGACCAATCAGCTGGTAAATTGTCACACTTCCGCCGGATGGAACTCTGCGCGCAACCCCATAAAAACTGCAAGGATACTGATTAGACATGACCTGTCTGTACCCATACACGCCGCTCAGCCCGTGAATACCAAACTGTTTAGCTATCTGCATGGAGGTATCATACGCAAACACAGCATCCGGATCCACCACCGGACGAAGCAAATTTCCTGTTTCGTCTATCGCAAGCGAAAAATTGCCGCCCTTCACCGAGGTGATGGCTGCCCCATCTTCCGTACTCGCGCGCACCTTAAACACCGGAATATTTGCCTCGACATTTTCCACCTGCATCCATGCCTTTGCGGTCTGCCCCATCTCTTTAAGCGGTCGCATCGCCAGTCCATAGGGAACAACTGCGGGCATACCATCCAGAAGTTCTAATTCCATGGACCCTGCTGACACATTCCGAAAAGTAACTTTCCTAATCAGACCGCCCACAATTTCCCCGGGCAGATTGTAATAAGAGACGTCCGTGCGAACTCCAAGACTCTCATTGTGCTCCCAGATTTTGAGGCCATTGCGCTCAA
Organism: Acetatifactor sp.; assembly: GCA_024699575.1. Classification (GTDB taxonomy): domain Bacteria; phylum Bacillota; class Clostridia; order Lachnospirales; family Lachnospiraceae; genus Acetatifactor. The sequence goes on from JAILPF010000291.1 coordinate 10,466, forward strand.
TACGCATTCCATGAGGCAATTCCACATCTGCAAATGGCTCTGCATACTGATCGTTCACCCGCAAAAATGTCCTAAACCCCGTTACTTTCACTGTCTGATATGCCTGATGTGCAGGGTAAAATTCCATGATAGAATGGGCTTTATCCTCCAATCCAAAGCTGACGATGCACTGCCCTCTATTGACGTAATAGCACCAGATTGGGATACCCTTTCTCCCCCCGATACCCGGAAGAAAGCTGGCAAACACAGACTGTCTGCCATAGTTTTCAATTGTGAATCCTATTCTGTTTTCGCCGGCTCCCTCGTTCATTTTTTCATCCCCTATCAACTACATTAGTTATGTTTCAATTCTACTTCAACTGTATGTACCTTATCCGTGGAAAGCTTTGCAATCTGCTCCGCTGAGATATGAAGCGAACCGTCTTCTGCCGTGATAGATTCCACAGATGCTCCATCCACTGTGCAGGACTCAATTTTGTACTGTCCTGCCTCTGCGCTATCCGCATTATGGTAAACAACCTGAAGCATTTTTCCTCCGAACAATGAGGTTGCTCCTGCTTTACCGTTATCATCAAACTGTTTTTTCATCAGCTTCGGATTCAGCACAAGCTCACCAAAACTTCCCTTTATGCCAAACATCTCCGTCAAAACCGTGAGCAGATACCAGCTGGCAGCACCGGTCAAATAGTGATACATACCTCTTCCCTTGTCGTTAAAGTATTCCGGAATTCCGGGATAAATACAGGAAGTCTGTAAATCCACTGCCTGACGGTACAGGGTGTCCAAAGCCTTGTAGCCTTCCTTAGCAAGACCACGTTTATACAATGCATTTCCGAACATCGTCGTCATGTGAGAGAAGACTGCACCATTTTCCTTGTGGCCATACGCAAAACCGAACATTCTTCCCATATCTGTCTTCAGCTCATGGAAATCTGTATTCAATGCATAACCGCCCCTCTCCGGGAAGTACAGGTAACGGTCTGCGCTGTCGGCAATCGCTTTTGCCTGCTCTTTGGTAGCTGTGCCGGACATAACAGTGAACACCTGGCCGGTCAGCATCATGCGGACACTTCCGTCTGCCTGTTTTCCCTCAACCCTGCGTCCGTTGTTGTCATAATAACTGTTAAACCAGCCTTCTTCCAGCCACTCAGTCTTGCGGATATGCTCCTTAAGCCACTGTGCCATCTTTCGCAATACGTCAACCAGCTCCGCAACCTTCACTGTTTCCTTTTTGCCGGAGACAGTATGTTTTACATTCGCACAATACTCGGACAAAAGTGCTGTCTTGGCTGCGATATCATCATAAATCTTAACATCTGTGCAAATAAGGGGAATCATTTCCTTAAGCAGGAATACTTCCTTTAAGCCCTTTGCTTCCTCCAGATGGTCGAGCAGATTAGCCAAATCGTCCAGATTGCCTGCGTATGCTGCCGTAAATGCCACACTTTCCCCTCTCTCGGGTGCCATATCCAGCGCGTCATTCCAGTCTGCACCGCGCAGTCTCATGTGATTATGCTCTCCTACCTCATAGAAAGCCGTGAGATTCTGAAGCAGAATATGCTCCAGCACAGAGCCCTCGTAAACTTTTCCGTCTGCAGTAAGCTGCTTTGTTCCCTGGTTCTCATCAAACTCGGTATCTGTTCCGGTTCCTCTTGCCACCTGTTTATCTTTGAAATATACTGCGTCCTTCAAGAGCAGAGAGTCATCGCCGGTCTGCTGGATATAAAGCTCCGTGGTCATATAAGGCCACAGACCGTGATCCATCCACACACGGGTAATATTGTTACGGTCAGCCACGAACTCACCGGGCTTGCTTCCGATGATTGTAGCGTTGCTTCCGTCCATACGCACGCCACAGTAATTATTTAAAAGCATTTCTCCAACGCTGGTAGGATTCATCATAAGCAATGCCAGCTGATCCTGCCACAGATCTCTCCATCCTCTTCCGCCCTTACCGTAATCATGGTGAGGAAGGAAAGAGCAGCCGTAAATTCTACGCAGAACAGGCTGGAAGCTCACCCACTTCATGTAATTGTCAAATGCCACATCCCCTGTATGGAATGCAATGTTATTCTCAGCAATCCAATGTGCTTTTGTCTCCTCAAACACTTTGGAAAGTTTCGCAATGTTGCCGAATTTTTCAGTCACAGTCTTGGTGATAGCTTTCGCATGTTCAGAAAGCACAGGCGTCTGTGCATCGCACACATCCACTCCCAGGAATACCAGGTAAGTTGCACTCTCACCCACTGCCAGCTTCTTTGATGCAAATCGAAGTCCTCCCAGAATCTCATAGCCTTCTACGACATCACCACTCTTGCATCCGTCCGTGAGGCGGGCAACTGCCTCAGGCACTTCAAAACTTCCACCTTCACCGATGAAATCTTCCACGCATGGGTAAAAGCTCTCCGGCTTCTTTCCGTCTGACTCCACACCTGCCACATAGTAAGAGTTGAAATTACGCTGATGACCTCTCTCATCAAAGGAAAGTACAGGCTGTACACAGATACCCTCGTCTGTCACCTGTGCTCTGTGAAGCAGGCTTGTTACATGTCTGTGATCTCTCAGATTATCCGCACTTCTTCCGTAGATAGGAATAGCCGCAATCGGAGTAAATTCCACTGCATTCACACCGGTGTTGGTCAAAGTCACCTGCATAACCTCGCACTCTTCGCCCACCGGGACAAAAGAGAGAATCTCTGATTTGATACCATGCTCCTTGTCCGTTCTGGTCACCTTCTGCCACATCAATCCGGCTTCCACAGTAACATCCTCAGCTTCTTTCGTAAATTTCTTTGCCTGCTGCAATGCGGACGCACCTACTGCCGAAAAATAACTGCCGTCGGACAGGCGACACCAAAAGTTTCTGTTGGATTTCGTATTGTGCAATTCTTCTGCGCTGACAGGCTGCAAAAGGAAATGATTCTGGTCAATCTTTGCATCGCCGGACAGTTCCGGTGTCACCGCACTCTTTAAGCCGGTTCCGCTGGCAATCGGAAAATACAGATAGCTGTACTCCTGCGCTTTCTCCATTTTAAATGTTCCGTTTTTGTCTAAAAATGTAATATTACCCATATTTGTAATCATTCCTTTCTCATTGCTCTCCACAACCGGGCGCACTCCCGGATTCATAGCATTATATTAAAAAAAACTTATTTTGCAAAAAATAAGCTTTTTTTCCGTAGGGTGTTTTTTTTTTAGGTTTAATACTCAATTCCCTCTCTGGCGGAGACTCCCTTTTCATACGGATGCTTCACGCATTCCATTCTGGTCAGGTAATCCGCACTGTCCTCCAGCATCTTGTCCGGATTTCTTCCGGTCATGACAAGCTCCAGCTTCTGTGGTTCCTCTTTTGCAAATACAATTATTTTTTCCAGTCGTTTTCTGTCTAGCAGTTCCCAGTTTAACGGATAGGTCACCTCATCCAGCACCAGCAAATCGCACACACCACCGGTCACATCCTCGAATGCCTCATCCAATATCCGGTTATGAATGTCTTTCAGCTCCTTCTTCTCTTCGTCCGTCAACGTGTTGTAGAAGCCGAATTGTTTATCACTCCGCATGATTCGCACGTTCTTCAGTTCTTTCAGTACGTTGAGTTCACCAGTGTCACTGCTTTTCATAAACTGTGCAAAGACGACCCTCTTGCCTCTTCCCAGCGCGCGCACACAAAGCCCAATGGCTGCTGTTGTTTTTCCTTTTCCGTCTCCGGTGTACAAATGTATCATTTTTTACCTCCCCAAATCTGTTGGTAACCATACGGAAGCGGTCTGTCCGTCATATCGGCAAAATTCCATTGTCTGGATGCCTCACGCATACGATTGGGACAGTCTCCATTCTCACAGCCGGTACATATGCCCGGACATGTTACCTTCAACTGCTTTGCCTCTTTTTGCTCTATAAGTTCTGCGTAAAATGCAACGCTTTTCTTCGGTTGCATACACATTCCGCCTGTACAGGATACCGACACTGAAAGCTGTTGCAGAAAATCCGGTAATCCCTCCATCGGATACCCCGCTGAGCCCAGAAAGTGATAACGTTTGACAACATATGCCGTGTGTTCCTCCACCCAGAGGTTATACGCCTGATAAGCCCTAAGCAGTAATTCGCTGGTCAAAACCTCCACCATATATGCCTCGGAAAGTTCTCCGACTTGCGTATATTTTTCCTGGCAACTATCCACACCCTCACCTAATGTTATCACCACCTGTGACATGGGTACACCTTCTTTCAGAAAAATACGATGTTCCCAGAAGGCCTCTTTTCGGATTCCTTTCTGTAAATTTTTCCATACGTCCTTTAGCCTGTCAAAATCAGTGGTTTCATAATGATAACGTCTACACACTTCCCTGAAGAACAGGTCTCCTTCGCATGCACTCAATGTCTCACGAAAAAACGCAGGCATATTACTCCTCCTTGTCAGGATTCTCCAGGATAATTCTGCCGTTCTCGGACAGCACCCTGATTTTATTGCTCTTTAACTCCATAGCGTCCAGCAATTCTCTGGGAAGCTGTATACGTCCGGCTTTATCCAGAATCGCAAATTCATCCTGGCTGTCTGCCTCGTGCCAGTCCAGCGTGGTGTCGGTATTTTTGACGCGCTCCGCGAAGTCCTCCTTGAGAATTCGCTCACTGCTGATTTTACCATCCCTGATAGCTGCGACTCTCTGCACTTTTTTGGACAGGGACACATCGTGGGTAACAATCACGATGGTCACCCCAAGCTCCTGATTCATTCTCCGGAAAATATCGAAGATATGATTGGAAGTTTTTGTATCCACCGAACCGGTGGGTTCATCCGCCAAAAGCACCTTGGGAGAATTGGCAAGCGCAATAGCGATGGCGATTCTCTGTTGCTCACCGCCGGACATCTCCTGCATGCGGTTATTTTTCTTGTGAGACAGCCCCACCAGATCAAGCAGCATATCCGCACGCTCTCTTTTCTCCTTATTGCTCATCAATTCCATCGGCATCATGATATTCTCATACGCAGACAGATAAGGAAGAAGATTACGCCCATTATTCTGCCACACAAATCCTACCGTGGAACGCTTGTATTCCACAAGTTCCTTTTCCGTCATGGAAAACAGGTTTTTGCCGTCCACATAAAGCTTACCTGCACTGGGTCTGTCCAATCCGCCTAGCATGTTGAGGAAAGTGGACTTACCGCTTCCGCTGCTTCCGATGATAGCCATCATCTCGCCCTGCTCCACGGTCAGGTCCAGTCCCTGAAGCGCCACCACTTCAATATCTGTGGATTTATATATTTTCACCAGATTGTCTGCCTGAATTATCACTTCACTCATATCAGCTTTCCATCCTCCAGTTCATATACCACATCGCCAGCTCCCATCAGAGAGGTATCATGGGTTGTCATGACAATCGTCACCTGTTCCTTCTCCACCATCTCTTTAAAAAGTGTCACCACATTGATTGCAGTGGTCGAATCCAGCTCCGCTGTAGGTTCATCCGCAAAGATAATTCCCGGTCTGTGAGCCACCGCTCTGGCAATTGCCACTCTCTGCTGTTCACCGCCGGACATCTCCTGCGGCATGTGATGCATTCTGCCGCCCAGACCAACCATCTTCAGGCATTCCTCAACCCGCTCTTTTCTGCCATCCTTCACCCCTGCCATGCGCAGAGCGAAGTCGACGTTCTCAAAGGCAGTCATCATGGGGATTAGAGAAACAGACTGAAATACAAATCCGATTTTTTCTCTTCGAAGCTTCTCCCTCTTGCTCTCCTGCCATCTGGTGATATCCTCTCCCATGAACAGAATGCTTCCGGAAGTAGGCTGGTCCAATGCTCCCAGCATATTGAGCAATGTCGTCTTACCGGAACCGGAACGTCCCCGTAAAATTGCAAGGCTTCCCTTTGGAATCTCAAGGGATACATTATTGACCGCGATAAAAGGGTCCGCTCCCGCCACCGGAAAGCTTCGTATAATGTTACTTGCCTGTAATATAGTTTCTGACATAATTTGTCTCCTTTTTCCCGCTTAGTCTTCTCCCAACTTCAATGCACTGCTGATATTCATTCCGGAAATGATTCTTGCCAGAATAAAGAAGCATACAAAGAGTACCGCTGCAATTACTGCAAACAACTGTACCAAATCACCGGTCTGGGTTATCAGCCTTAAGGGGAGTACCTGCTCGGATGCCGCATAAGCCTGCTGAATCATCGGTACGAACATGCGGGATGCCAAAATACCGATAAATCCGCCTGTAACAATAGCAAACAAGCCGGAACAAATCTGTTCCACAATCAAAAGCCAGTTGATTTCTCTCTTTCTCATACCCATCGCTCTGAGCACACCGAACAAGAGCTCTCTGGAACGGATGGACATAATCCAGTAAATCAGATAACCGACACCGCACAAAAGCAGAATAACGATAAAGCTCATGGACAGGATACCATTCGTTCCCTGGAACATGGTGTCCTGTACAATTTTTTCCTCTTCCGCAGTCATATTCTTTAACTTTGTCAAAGCCAGATTGGGACGTTCCTGCGCCCAGCTTTGGAAGCCTTCCCCACCGTCAGTGGTCTTCATCCACACCTCATATGGATATGCCCCCCATTTATCCTGCAGATAAGACAAGTTGGAAACAATCAGATAATTGTCCGTGGTCTCCACCGTACCATCTTCATTTATTTTATAACTCACCGGCTCATATCCCGGCCAGTAATTGACAAAACCATAGATAAATCCAATCCCTGTCTTTTTATCACCATTTTCATAAGTGATGACATCCCCCAGCTTGTAGCCTTGTTTATTCATAAAATTCTCTGAGACTAAAACTGCCTGGGCATCCACAGACAGCACATTCAAATACTCTTCATAGGTATATGGAAGCAGTCCTTTTTCCATATTTGTCACATTGTAGAAGCCCTGAGTTTTAATGCCCATCAGTCTGACATTTAATCCACCATTTCCGCCGACTTTTGCTCTGTCATCCACCAGGACCTGTGTGAGTTCATCCACCCCTTCGATTGTCCTGTACTTATCAAAATCCGGCTCATAATATGTCAACTGCACATCCGCATCTCTGGCGGTAGAGGATCGATTGTCATTCCATCTCTCTTTTACCACAAGGTCTGCACCCACAATATGCTTCATATTATTCACAGCATTTAACACAATTGTTCTGGCAATCATTGTGTCGGATATGCCAATCGATACCGTCAGAATCATAAACAGAATGATGAACTCCTGTTTCGCACCTGTACGGATACTTCCCAGAATGGAAGCATAGGTAGACGGCTTCATGCGATTTTTGAATACCGCATAAAAAATCTTCAGCAGAATCGGCTGCAATCTAGCACAGAACAATCCCGCACCCAGAATAAACAAGGAGAAACTGATGTAAAGCAAGGGGTCCATCGTCTCGCCCGACAACACATCCACAATCATTCTGTCAGATGAACGTCTGAAAGAATAATAACCGTACAGAGAGATTGCAAGCAAAATCACATCCAGATACAATCTCTTCCAAAGGGATTTTTTCTGTCTGGAACGGCTCTGTTTTAAGTTTACAATCGACAGTCCGCTATAGGAAATAACCGGAATTGTAGTCATAATCACAGAAATCAGTACTGCCCCGGCAGCGTACAAGATAACATCACCCGTAAACTTCACGGGAAGACTTCTGGATGCACCAAACTCCAGAAATGCCGTGGAGGAACCCAAAAGCTTACAGAACAGAGTACCCAGTGGCAACCCCATTGCAAGAGAAATCACGCTCAAAAAGCTACTCTGCATAAAGTAGAGTAAAATCACTTGATATTTGGATGCTCCTCTGGATCTAAGAAGAGAGATTTCGTTGCGCTCCATCTGCAGCATTTGTCCGGCAATCATGTACAGAAATGCACAGAGCAAAAGCAGTACCGGAACCTGTAAAATCACAAGGGTTGCCTCGATACGCTTCGCCTTACTGCTATATTCATTCAGAATTTCCATCGCAGCGCCATGGTTAACACGGTTATCCAAAAGTTCTGTTTTTTCCATTCTATTCATCTGATAAAGCAGAGAACTCACCTGTGAAATCGGCAATTTCCTATAATCCCAGATATAGCTCCAGTAGCCGCTCATGGTGTAGTTTTTCTCTTTGTCCGAACCTAAAAACGTGTTCCGGAAAAGCGGCACGGAGGTATACACCTGGGTCGCATACTCCTCCTTAAAGGGCTGCCAGAAATACTCTGTCTTATCCAAAGGGCGGAAAATGCCCACCACTTTCACTTTGACCGGCAAATCGTTTCCATAATAAAGAACCTGATATGTATATTCGTCCCCCAGCAAAATATTCTGCATCATCATGGCTTCATCGGGAATCATTACTTCGAAAAATCCCTCCGAATCTACCGTATCCGATGGGAGATGACCGTCAATCATCTCTATATGATCCGCCAGATTCGAAACCGCCGCCATCGTAATACGCTTTTCTTCCTCACCGTCTCTGATTACTGCAGGGTCTGTCTTTAAAGTGGACATTCGGTAGACTTCAACTTTTTCAAACACGTCTACGTCCATTTTATCTATAGCCTCCTCCGCAGCTGCTTCCATCTGTGCAAAGGAAATCTTGCCACCGCCTTTTAGTGTGTTTTGCGTAACCCTAAAGACCGTAGGCCATTCATTCTCGGTTTCTGCGTATCGGTCAAACTCATCCTGAAGCATCCTCTGAAAGGAGGAAACTCTGTATAACGGGTAACTTGTCGCCACAGCAATCAGCAAAATATTACCGATGAGCAGACAGAACACCATCCACTTTTTATGTATTAGTTTACGTAGCATCAAGGAAAACATATTGTACCTCTTTTCATCTGCTCTTCTCTAGTTATAGACAATCTTCATGCCTTCCGTAAGACCTTCCAGCACCCAATATTGATTGGCATTGCTCCCTCCGGGCACAAACTGTGTCTTGAGAAGACTTCCATCCTCATTCAAAACCGTGACAAAGCATTTTCCGTTCTGCACCGTCACCGCCTGTGTCGGCAGCACAATCACATTCTTCACCGTTGCAAGATCAGCTTTTAACACCATATTATTAAGGCTTGTCTGATTCAGTTCGGAAACATCCACATCAAACTTCAAAAGGAATGTAGCCTTTCCGGTATCCAGATTGCCATAAAGTGCTTTCGTACCTGCGTTCACAACCGTTGCCGGAGTCTCCCCGCTGCGGCTGTTGAACTGAGCCGACATGCCATACTCAAAACGGTCCGCCTGATTTTCCGTAATCGCATAAACATCACTGTTGTCTAAAATGTGACAGATGTAATCTCCGACTTTGAGTTCCTTACCGGTGGACACTCTGCCTGTAAGATAAATATATCCGGATTTGGGTGCCGGAATCTTATAGATTGCTCCGATTTTGGTGAGTCTGTCCAGCGCATCCCTGGCATCCTGTATATCCCTTTCATAATAGTATTTCTCGTTCTCCCAATTGAGGATTCTCTGCTGATATTCCACAGTTTGAATTTTGCGTTCAAAGGAATCGTAGGTCATTGCCTTCTTCTCATCGCGCGCTTTCAAATCCTTCAGATACTCTTCCTGGGCCAGCGCATAACGTTCTTCCAGACGCTGCAAACTGATTTTCGCCTGCTCAATTCCGATTTCATCCACGTCTGTATGGATGGTGGCTATTGGGTCCCCTTTGTTGACATAATCCATATAGCCCACAAGATATTCACCAAATCTTGCAGTTATCCCCTCCAGCGTATAATTAACCGTCGGGACATTGACATAGCTTCGGCTCATAGTCTGTTTCAGCGCACTTTCCACAAATGTTCCCTTAGAAAGCGTCAGCACCTGATAGCGGTTGTTTACATTATCTCGGGCGTTTTTCTCCAACAAATCCGTCCTCAGATAATCTTCTTTCACAATTGTCTGTTGTTTTCCACTTCCGGTGTCAGTGACAAGTCCGGATATTCCACAGCCGCTCGACAATAGCATTGTCATCCCGAGCAGCATACAAACCCATTTTTTATTCCTGCACATAAACCACATCTCCCTCACTCAATCCGTCTGTGATTTCCACCATCAACTCCGTCTTCGCACCGGTTTTTACGATGGTTTTCTGATGCTGTCCATCCACATCCTTATAGACATATGTATTGCCTTCCCCGTTTAGAAGCGCAATGTTTGGAATCAGGAGCACATTCTTTTTTTCGCCCATGATATATCGGATTTTTCCCACATCTCCGAGGGAAACTTCTCTATCCGGATCTATCACTTCGAACTCTTCATAGGATGTTTCGGTACTGTTTTTCATCTTGAGATAGTACTTATCTGTTCGGGGAACATAGTTGGTATCGTACACTTTTCCGTTTAAGAGAAGCACTTCCTTCTCTGCGTTTCGAATCATACCGATTCCCGCAGACTCACATCTTGCATACAGAACATTTTCATCCGCGACAGCGATATAGTCATTATCGGTATTGATATAATTTCCGTATTCCGCGTCAGCAATTGCGACTACCACACCGTCAAAGGGTGCTACAATTAAATTATTGGTGCTCTGTTCTTTTAATGTCGCAAGTTCTTTTTCTTTTCGGGCATGCTCCAGTTCATATTTCTCATCCAATTGTCTGCTTCTGATTTCCAGACGCTTTCTAGCCTGATCGGAGTTACCGGCAGCCACGCATTTTGAGGTAAAATCATCCGATGCAGGGTCAAGTTCTTCCAGCTCTTTGTATATCTTCTCCAGTTTCAGCTTTTCTATTTTAATACTGTTTTCCAGTGTCGCTTTATTGTACTCGTAGTCATGGGTATGGTTCTCTACGTCTTTGGTCTTACTTTCAATGGCACTTTCAAGATATTCCACATCCGCTCTCGCAAGAATCTGTCCCTTTTTGACCTGTTCACCTATTTTGACCTCATATTTGCCGAAATTACCGCTGCGGGGGAAGGTCAGCTGTTCCACTTTCGGTCCCACCTGGGCATCATAGGTGTAGCTCACCTGAATGTCTCCCCTTATTACTTCTGTTTTTTGCGGCTCGTACAATGCTGAATCCTGCAATTCCATAATCTTTACAGCGTTGGAATCCTCTGCCTGACATGCACATAACATAAGTGATGCCAAGACAAGTATCGCTAAACTTCTCAACGATTTCATATGTTCAAACATACCTTTCTCTGATTTATTTTCCCCTGCATTTATTTTGTCAATGCAACGGTTTCTCCCTGAGCAAGTCCATCCGTAATCTCCGTCAGCGTATCGCCCACAACGCCTATGGTGACAAATCTCATCTCCAAAAGTCCATTCTTATCCAGATACACAAAAGGTCCCTTGTCTGACTCATGTACACAATCGTTCGGAACACTGAGAACATGTTCTCTACGTTCGAGCTCTATTTTAATCTTGCCATTCAAGCCATTATCAATCACATCGCTAAGCTCCGGGCGGAAGATCATCTTTT
>JAILPF010000298.1 GCA_024699575.1 Acetatifactor sp.
AACAAAATCCTTCCGGGAGGCTATGTTCTTGGAACAACAGGAATACGACCGGGAAAGAATGCATTTCAGGATCAGATTGACTTAGTGCAGGTAGACTGGGATGGCAAAGTGGTCTGGAAGTTTGATAAAACAGAATATATAGAGGATGAGGGGCAGGAGCCGAGATGGATGGCTAGACAGCATCACGACTTTCAGCGTGAGGGTTCAACGGTCGGATATTATTATCCCGGCGGTGAACCCAGGACAGATGGAGGAAATACTTTAATCCTCACACATGAAAATCTGGTAAAACCGGAAATATCAGATAAAGTGCTTATCGATGACAAAATCATAGAGGTTGATTGGGAAGGAAATATACTCTGGAGCTGGAAAGCAAGCGATCACTTTGATGAGTTGGGATTTGATGAGGCTGCAAAAAACACACTTTACAGAAATCCGGGGGTTCACGGAGAAGCAGGTGGGGATTGGATGCACATCAACAACTTTGCGACCCTTGGTGAGAATAAGTGGTATGATGCAGGAGACGAGCGTTTTCATCCGGATAATATTATTTTTGATGCAAGAAATTCCAATATTCTCGCTATTATAGAGAAATCCACAGGAAAAATTGTGTGGAGACTGGGTCCTGATTTCAATGAATCTGAAGCAACGAGAAAACTGGGATGGATTATAGGTCAGCATCATTTACATATGATTCCCAAGGGCTTACCCGGAGAAGGTGATTTGTTAGTGTTTGATAATGGGGGTGAGGGCGGATACGGAGTACCTAATCCGGCATCTTCAAACGGTGTGAATAATGCGCATAGAGATTATTCCAGAGTTCTCCAGTTTAATCCTGTAACCTTAGAAATTACATGGCAGTATACTCCACTTGAGGCGGGGTTCTTCCTCTTTTCCGATGCTTCAAAGTTCTACAGTTCCTATATCAGCTCTGCACAGAGACTGCCAAATGGAAATACGTTGATTACAGAAGGTTCCGATGGTCGCTTGATTGAAGTAACTCCTGAACATGAAATTGTATGGGAGTACATCAACCCCTATTTTAAGACTGCGTTTAATAAGTTTTCAAATAATATGATTTACCGGGCCTATAGGGTACCTTATGAATGGATTCCACAGCTTGATAAACCGGAGGAAATTTCAGTTGAACCTATTTCGGTGGAGACATTCAGAGTGCCGGGGTCTGTAGTTGGAAAAGGCTTTGGAAAGCTTACCATAGTTGACGGTGTTGATCCAAATAAACGACAGACCACCGGTGGAAGTGCGGACGATGAAGAGAGAGTTGACTCCTGTGTTGTTACAATTAATAAAAGTGATGTCATTCAATAAATTATAACAATACAGAAGCCATAATCGAGGATAGATTTATCTGAGAATATCCTTGTAGGCCTGATAGTAGATTCCTGCCCTGCCATCCCGGGTCAGAGTGGTTAAAGCTGCTTTGAGGTACCTGTTATTCTCTATTAATTTTACAATTCTTGGATTGTAACGGGTACCGGCGCCGACCTGTAATTCCGTAAACAGAGTCTCAAAGTTTTTACCTTCGGCATAGTTTCGTCCCAGAACATCGGTTGCAGCATCGATAGAATCGGCGATGGAAATTAAATCTATGACAAAACGCGCGGGGGAAGCAGTATTATCAAAATCTTCCGGATAGCCGCCTTTCCCGTCATAGAACTTATGATGACCTAAAATAACATCATAGTAAGGCTCCAAAACAGAATCCTTATGGGCAATTGCCTGCCCGAACTTTGGATGCAGCAGAATCATGTTGAATTCGGAAGGACTGAGGGTTCTGTTTTGTTTGTTGACGATATCGGTGATATAACATTTACCGACATCGTGCAACATGCCACAGGAACGAATATATTCAATCAATTCAGAACGATTTTTTAACACATCTTTTGCAGTCTTATATCCCAATACGCCAATGAACTCTTCGGGGCACTTCATCAATACTTCATCAGCGAGCAGAGAGGCTATTTCAGATACCATCATGCTGTGAATGTAAGTGATTGGCTGCCGCCTTATTATCAACTGCAGTAAAAATTGTATTTTATCCTGAGCCGTCAAAAGATAAGGCTCTATGACGGTATACCATTCCGCACATACGGAATTCATGACTTCGGTGTGAAACTGATAAGGAATCTCTGTGATCAATTCCCGGGACAGCGGAAGAAGTCTGTGCAGATATAGTTCTTTTTCAGACTTCTCAATCCCGGATTTCCCTAAGAAAGAGAGAGTTCGTATAATCAGGTTCATGTAGTCAATCAGTGATTTTAAAGCTTTATTATTTGTCGTGTCATTGTAGTCTGTTTCCGGAGCAGAATCTTCGATGTGATGAATCAGTTCCGCAAGCATATATTCTTCCGAAATGTTACCTTTTAAACGTTCTGCCATCAGGTAAGTATAAAGATTGCGATCGGAATCATTATTACAATGGGCGCTGATTCGGTTAATCAGGATAGCTATTTTATGGGAATCCCCTTCATTGAAATCCTGAATATCCTCCGCAAGCTCTAACAGAACACGGTCCATTTTGGAAAGGCTGATTGCAATTTGCCGTTCGTTTTTATCCAGCTTTTGTACCATGGGGGAAAAGGCAAATTCCCAGGCTTCTTCCACCAGATTAAAACATTCACTGAAAGAGGTTGCATGAAAATGTCTTAAAAAGGCACATAGGTTTCCATAATCCAAAAAGATTGTTTGACGCAGCTTCAGAGAGTCAAATTCAGCATAATGTTCCCGTAAGCCAATGGCTTTACGATAATAATCAAGTGCTGTTGCGGCACCCTCGCTGTTCTTGGCCAGTCTGTAAAAAATGGTGTATTCATATCCCAGCATATGGTAGAGTAACAACATGTGGGCATAATCATTATGGGATTCGTAAAAGGGCAGAATGAATTCTCCGATTTTGGTTAAAAGGGAAAAATCGTGAAAATTATCTTTGAAAATGTTCTGAACAAGGTCAAACAAAAGCTCTGCACTTGGTGAATCAGGTGTTTCGGGCAGGCTCGCCCACAGATTATTCAAGAGTGTCTCATTTTCTCTGTAAATTTCCCGGATTGCTAAAGAACGCTGGATGAGCAAATCGGTCCACTCTAAGATGGATACATTCTGTAAAAGTTTATCATTCCAGGCATCAAGTTTATATTGATTCTTTTCGTAGCCGGTTATGAAAGTGTCTACCAGGTTTCTCGTTATCATTTGCGTTTCCTTATTGGATAATGGAATAAAATGTTGAAATATGCAGTGTTATATGTATAATTATACAAAGCCTTTTGTAGAACAGCAATATAAAAATTTGAAAAACGGATTGTTGCCCTATCTTTTCTATGCTATTCTAAGAAAGTGAGAAGTCTCAAAGGAGGAAGGATTGTGCTGGATACAGAGATTTTGGATTTGTACTGGAAGAGAGATGAAAGAGCAATCGCAGAGACACAGACAAGCTATGGCAGATATTGCTATAGTATTGCTTATCATATTTTGAATAATAAAGAAGATTCTGATGAATGCGTGAATGATACATGGCTTCGCGCATGGAATGCCATGCCACCAAATCGTCCGAGCCATTTGCAGATTTTTTTGGGAACCATAACGCGAAATCTTTCGTTTGATATATGGAAGAAGAAAAAAGCGGCGAAGCGCGGCAATGGTGAGATGGAGCTTGCGCTGGACGAATTGCTGGAATGTGTGCCGATGGCTGTTACTACGGAAGAACTGGTGGAGGCGGCGGAGCTTGAGAGAATGATTAATACATTTGTGCATTCTCTTCCCGAGAGAGAATGCAATGTTTTCTTGAGAAGATACTGGTATGTAGAAGATTGTGAGGAAATTGCGGAGCGCTATGATATGAAGGTGAACACTGTAAAGACCACGTTGTTCCGTGTTAGAAATAAATTGCGCCGGTATCTGGAAAAAGAAGGGATTGTGTTGTAATGAACGATTCAAAAGCAGAAAAAATATTTAAAGCGTTGTCAGCAGTTGATGAGGAACTGCTTGCCAGAAGCGAGAAGAAGAAACAGGCTGTTACTTCTGTGAGAAGAACATGGGAAATAGGATTGTCAGCCGCAGCAGCGCTGCTGATTTTGGTGGGCGGAGTGTATGCCGGCGTCACCTACCGACTGAATAACGTTGTGGATTCGGGAAGTGGGACACCTGAAATGACTTTACAGATGGCTGTCGCTACGGAAACCTCAGAGGAGAGTACGGAAGAGTGTGCGGTAGAGGAAAGTGCCATAGAGGAAAGCACCATAGAGGAAAGTGCTGTAGAGGAATGCGTCACAGAAGAGAGTACTGCAGGAATGAGTGAGCAGGATGCACGCAGTGTGAAAGCCCTTGGGGAGTATATTCCGTCAGTTATGCCGGATGGTTTTTCTTTCCTGAATGCATGGCTGGAGGATAATGTGCTGGTTGCGCAGTGGAGGAAAGAGGATACTTTCCTGACTATGAGGATATCGGAGGAAAGCGATATGACGGCCGCGAAAGCAAGCCAGAGTTTTTCGCCAATCTACGAGATGGAAGAACTGTCGGCTGAGCAAATTCCTGACGGAAAATTTGCAGTTCGTTTCCGAAATGATATACTTGTGGAGATTGATTCCGATACAGGAAAAGAAGAAATCTGGCAGATTCTCTGCTCAATAGAAAAGAGATAAGACCGGGAGAGCATGTGAATGAATGAGAAGAGAACAATTTTTTTAGATATTCTGCGAGTGGCTGCTACCTGTGCGGTTGTGATGTTACATGTGATCTCAGGCGCGTTGGATTTGGAGGGCGTGGAAATATTGCCTGTACAGAAGAATATCTGTCTCGCTTTGTTTGATGTGGTTACATGGTGTGTACCGATTTTTGTGTTGATATCAGGATATTTGTTTTTAAACCCGGAAAGAGAAATATCTTTTCAGAAGATGTTATCAAAGTATATTCGCAGAATTGTACTTGCCCTGTTTATTTTTGGGGTCCCGTATGCATTGCTGGAAATGATTGCGACGGAGCGAACATTTCATATTATTATGATTCCAAAAGCATTTTGGATGGTCTGCATCGGACAAAGCTGGGCCCATATGTGGTATCTGTATTTGATTTTTTGTTTGTACCTTTTGACGCCGGGGCTGAAATGGGTATTAAGAAGAATCCCGATTCCGGCAGTATATTTTGTGGAGATGATTTTATTTGTCGGAAGCAGCATTTTCCCGTTTTTGCAGAAGTTATCAGGTGTAACGATTCCGGTTTGCCTGCCGGATGAATGTATCTATCTCTTCTATTATATATGTGGTTACCTATTCGTAAGAAACACGAAAGTACAGCAGAAAAATAATTCCGGAATCATATGGGGGGAAAGTGCCCTGATATTTCTACTGATGTCAGGAATGGTAATCAGTCGCTTTAGTGAAAATTACTCTGTGCAGATGGCATATGAATATCCGTTTGCTGTTCTGCTTGCAATCTTACTGTTTGATTGTTTGCGTAATTTGGACTCTAAAATGGAAAAACTCAACACAGTATGCCTGGAGAAGCTGTCTGCGCTGAGTTTCGCGGTTTATTTGGTTCATCCGATTTTTACAAATATATTATATAAGGGATTTCATCTTTTGCCGTTTGATTTTGCATTATGGATGTCCCTGCCAATCTTTTTTGCAGGAGTACTTCTTGCATCGGTGGGATTGGCAATCCTGCTTCGTAAGGTTTCGTTCCTGCAAAAATATGTGCTTTAATTAAGGGCAGGCATTTATTTGGCAGTCCATCTGCCCGATGCACCACAGGGAAGAATAAGACCACTCTGGGTTACAGGCAATCCGATTTCCTGTGATTCCACATGCCCTCCGCGCTTGGCTGTGATTGCGCTGTTTAACATATAAGATAAAACAGCGGGCTGCAATCCGGTAGTGTAAGAGTTGATCAGGAAGAACAGAGGGTCTTCGGAAAGCAGCTGGGAAGCAAGCTCGATAAAGGGCCAGATACTTTCCTCGATTTTCCAGATTTCACCTTTTGGCCCACGCCCATAGGAGGGAGGGTCCATAATGATTCCGTCGTATTTGTTGCCTCGACGGATTTCACGCTCTACGAATTTTACGCAGTCGTCCACGAGCCAGCGGATAGGTGCATCACCTAACCCGGAGGAGACTGCGTTTTCTTTTGCCCAGGTAACCATGCCTTTGGACGCATCCACATGTGTAACCGCAGCGCCCGAAGCGGCGGCGGCCAGAGTTGCTCCTCCTGTGTAGGCAAAAAGATTCAAAACCTTGACGGGTTTGTCTGCCGGACGAGCGGCGCTGTTAATTATAGAAGAAAACCAATCCCAGTTAGTTGCCTGCTCGGGAAACAGACCGGTGTGTTTGAAACTGAATGGTTTTAAATGGAAGGTCAAACCGTCTGCATTACAGATTCCCTTTATGGGAAGTTGATATTGTATGCTCCATTCATTCGGAAGGTTGAAGAATTCCCATTCGCCGCCACCTTTGTTACTGCGGTGATAATGACCGTTCTTTTTTCGCCATCCATTATGATCATGAGGGGTATTCCACAGAACCTGAGGGTCGGGGCGTACCAAAAGATAATTGCCCCAACGTTCTAATTTTTCTCCGTTTGAGGTATCCAGTACCTCGTAGTCTTTCCATCTATCTGCAATCCACATAACATTCCTCCTGTTTTATACGTTCCAATATACACGAAAGTTCTGCGGGTTGCAATATTGTGTTTTTACATATATAATAAGTAGAAACGCAGTAGATATGGATTGTACTAAAAAAAATACAATATTTTTATAAAAAGTATTGCAAAGTATGAAAGTACCATGTATACTAGACGTTGCTGTGACATGATAGCTATGAAGCGTGAGGTTGCTGCTTTCCAGCGATGAAAAGCAGGTTTTCCGTGGAGCGAATGTCAAGTTAGGAAACTGACGACAAGTCACTGTACCAGAAGACAGTCTACAACATAGTAGAAACGACGTGTTAAATCTTAGGCCGGATAGAAGAAAGCGTTGCGTAACGGTTTAGGACACACACGGGAGAGTGTACAGTCACCGCTTGTCGTACTTAAGAATTAAAAGTGCGAAAAGGAGGCGACTTTTTTTATGGCAAGTCAAGTAATGAGAATCACCCTGAAGGCTTATGAGCATCAGTTGGTAGATGCATCTGCCGGAAAAATCATCGAAACTGTTAAGAAGACAGTTTCCCAGGTAAGTGGACCCGTACCTCTTCCTACTAAAAAGGAAGTTGTTACAATTCTGAGAGCAGTACACAAGTACAAAGACTCCAGAGAACAGTTCGAGCAGAGAACTCATAAGAGACTCATCGATATCATTGCACCTACCCAGAAGACAGTTGATGCATTGCAGAGACTGGAAATGCCTGCAGGTGTTTACATTGATATTAAAATGAAAAACAAATAATTAAGAAAGACCTCTACTAGACAAGAACAAGAGCCCGGAATGACGGGCGGGATTTTAACCCGATCCTGCGGAAAGTATAAAACGCGTGGTCCGCTATGTAGAAAACAGGAGGTAAAGAAATGAAGAAAGCAATTTTAGCAACAAAAGTTGGTATGACTCAGATCTTCAACGAGAACGGCGAGCTCGTACCTGTAACCGTACTTCAGGCAGGTCCTTGTGTTGTAACACAGCTCAAGACTGTTGAGAACGACGGATACGAAGCTGTTCAGGTTGGTTTCGTGGACATGAAGGACAAGATCGTTAACAAGGACGCCAACGGTAAGAAGGAAGTTATTCACCGTAACGGCGCTACGAAGTCAGTACAGGGTCACGTTAAGAAGGCCGGTACTTCATCAAAGAGATTTTTCAAAGAGTTTAAATTCGAGAATGCTTCAGAGTATCAGCTTGGTGCTGAGATCAAAGCAGACATCTTTGAAGCAGGCGATAAAGTAGACGCTACTGCAATTTCAAAGGGTAAAGGATTCCAGGGTGCCATCAAGAGACTTGGTCAGCACAGAGGACCCATGAAGCACGGTTCCAAATTCCACCGTCACCAGGGTTCAAACGGTGCTTGTTCATCCCCCAGCCGTGTATTTAAAGGCAAGGGAATGCCCGGACATATGGGAAGCGTAAAGGTTACCGTTCAGAATCTTGAGGTAGTAAGAGTTGACGCAGACAAGAACCTGCTTCTTGTAAAGGGTGCCGTACCCGGAGCTAAGAAAGCATTGGTTACCATCAAAGAGACCGTCAAGGTTGAAGCTTAGTTTAATGCGAAAGGAGGACCAATCAGATGGCAAACGTTTCTGTTTATAATATGGAAGGCAAGGAAGTTGGTACAATCGAATTAAACGACGCTATATTTGGTGTTGAAGTCAATGAGCACCTTGTGCACATGGCAGTTGTACAGCAGCTTGCAAATAATCGTCAGGGAACCCAGAAGGCAAAGACCCGTTCTGAGGTATCCGGAGGCGGAAGAAAGCCCTGGAGGCAGAAGGGAACCGGTCATGCAAGACAGGGTTC
>JAILPF010000305.1 GCA_024699575.1 Acetatifactor sp.
CAGGACATATTCTGTCCATGTCTCACCAAATAATTTCAGATTATCGGGAATGGTCTCAAGTCCGGACAGGAAATTGTCAGAATCATGATTCCCTTTTAAATAGTAAAAATTTATGTCCGGATGTCCTACTATCTCATCCAGCACCACATGACGAGCTGTGGCAGATATATTCGCTGTATCAAACAGATCGCCTGCAATCAGAATCACCTCAATACCCTCTCTTGCAGCGTATGCCACCATTCTGCCAAAAGTCCCCAAAAGCTCAGCTTTCCGTTCCTTCGCATGTTCTTTATCCAGATTGGCGGTCAGTTTGGAATCCAAATGGATATCTGCGCAATGTAAGATTTTCATTTCTTTATCCGGTCCTTTCCCAGTATCTCTTTCATGTTATCAGTTTTATGGAAAAAGTGCAATTGCTAATGCTATTGACATTCTTTGTTTTTCATGCTACTTTAAATGTATCAAGTGTATCGTTCGTCTTAATACAGTTAGTGGGGTGAATTTATGATTGTTTTGGATTACCGCGACAAACGGCCTCTCTATGAGCAGGTCACAGAAAAGCTGGCTCATCTGATTATCCGTGGGGCTCTTGCACCGGGTGAGAAGATGCCATCAGTCCGTCAGCTCGCTTTAGAGCTATCCGTCAATCCTAACACGATTCAGCGTGCCTATGCTCAGTTAGAGCAGGACGGGTACCTGTATTCTGTTGTTGGAAAGGGAAACTTTGTCTCTGAGACCTTTGAATGGAAAATCGGGAAACTAAAAGAGCTGAAAAAAGAACTGACTGCATTGATTTCCCAGGCCCAGACTGCCGGAATGACAAAGGAAGACATTATTGCTTTAATATCCGACATCTACTCTAGAGCTGATCACAAGGAGGAACTAACATGATTGAAATGAAACATGTCAAAAAGCAATTTGATGAAGTGACTGCATTGTCTGACATCACCGCCAACATAGAAGAAGGTCATGTTTTTGGCCTTATCGGGACTAACGGTGCCGGAAAAAGTACATTACTTCGCTCCATCTCCGGAATCTTTCAACCGGAACAAGGCGAAATTTTAATTGACGGCGAACCGGTATATGACAATCCGTCCGCTAAAAGTAAACTGTTCTTCATATCCGATGACCAGTTTTTCTTCGCAGGATCCACTCCTCAGGATATGCTATCCTACTATGAGACCATGTATCCCAACTTTGACAGAGAGCGCTTCTATACCCTGTTGGATGTATTAAAATTAGACAAGAAACGTAAGATAAACACCTTTTCAAAAGGCATGAAAAAGCAGCTTTCCGTTTTATACGGCGTATGCGCAGGCACAAAATACCTGCTCTGCGACGAGACCTTTGACGGCTTGGACCCGGTCATTCGTCAGGCTGTTAAACGACTTTTTATTCAGGAGATGGAACAGCGAAATATGACCCCCATCATTGCTTCCCACAATCTGCGAGAACTGGAGGATATCTGTGAGCATATCGGGTTGCTCCATCAGGGCGGCATTCTTTTCTCAAGAGATCTGGATGAAATGAAGCTCGGCATTTACAAGGTACAATACGTATTAAACAACGCAGATGATTTCGCCAAGCTGTCCTCCAGACTTGAAGTGTTACAGAAGGAAGCGCGTGGTTCCCTATCCACTCTCACTATCAGAGCTACCCATGAGGAAATCGCTGATGTGATGGCAGAATTGCAACCTGTTTTCTGGGAGATTCTACCACTGACATTGGAGGAAATATTTATCAGTGAAACGGAGGTACTTGGATATGACTTCAAACATCTCACTCTTTAAAATAATGAAACAGCATACCCATAGGAAAGCATGGCTTCCCATTCTCTCCGCTGTCGTGCAGTTTCTGTTTGGACCGACATTGATGCTGTATCTGTTAGATATCCGCATCACCTACTATTCGAATGAACCGGTAACACCTCTTCGTGTGTTTAGCGCCTCCTTGGATTACCTGAAAGGCGGATATGGCTACATGCAGGTGGTGATTCTCATCGTCGGAGCAATTTTGGTTTCTGTATTCGGATTCCAATATCTCTTTTCCAAACGCATGACGGATTTATATCAATCCACAGCCATCACAAGAAAGAAACAATTCGCAGCAGGATATTTATGTGGACTCCTTTACTGGCTGATTCCCGCTCTGGTATCCGCCCTGCTTACAGCCCTTGTTATCTTTGTGAGAATCGGAGATTCCTCCTACTTCGGACGGATTCTTACAACTATGGCAACACTGCAGCTTTTGAATATTCTGCTCTTCCTGGCCGTTTACCATTTATGTCTGGTAGCTGTGACTATCAGTGGAAACATTTTTAACACTCTGGTGAATATCGGTATTCTGGGATTATCGGCAATCGGGGTTTACGCCATGCTATATGCTTACGAATCGGAGTATTTTAAGACGTTTTCCGAGCTTACGTTCTCTATATGGGATATCGGCTGGCTCTCCCCCCTTGTCACTCCGATTATCAGCTATATAGCTATCAACGATGGTCCGGCCAGCAGCGTATCCGCCGATGCAACTATCGTTCACCTGTTGATTGGCTGTGCCATATTGATGCTGATACAGGGATATATCGCTTACAGATTATACTTAAAGCGCCCCAGTGAGCACGCAGAACGTGGAACCAGAGAAGGAATTTATACTCTTGCAAGCAAATTCATCCTCTCCGTTTTGGCCGGTTTATTTGGGGCCTGGTTCATCGGCAATGTGATAGACGGTCGCTCCATCGGACTGGTATGGGGAATCTTTATCTGCATCGTGCTCTCCCTTATATCACACGGTCTGTTGGATATGGCTTTTCAGGTCAGCTTCAAAGCCTTTTGGGGACATAAAATCATGTTGATCGTCACCCCCATCTGTGCCTGCATTTTATTCGGAACCTTTGAATCAAATATATGGAAATATGATGAATATCTTCCCAAAGCAGCCAATATCAAAAGTGCCACAGTAACCTGTTATCACTTTACAGATGACAGCTTCCCTTATCTGGCGGAAGACGGAACCATACGCAAATACAATTATGATATGAAAATGCCCACCATCACTCTGACAGATGCCGAGCTCATTCACAGCTTGTTGGAAGACGGAATCGCTTTTACAAAGGTGAGAGAGTTCTCCGACGACATCTATATTACAATTGAAAAAAAATTCGGTGGGACATATAAAAGAAGCTATAGCCTTACCGAGGAAGGTTACAAGCTTTTGGCAGCATACCTTGAGTCGGATGAGTACCTCCACGCAAGTTATCCGGCTTCCTGTGGCGATTTCCCGGTTCCTGACCAGATTTATGTCGATTCAAACCGCTTTCAGGAAAGTCAGGTTGAAAATTATATATACTCACCTGACAAAATCAACCAATTCATAGCTGCCTACAGTGCTGATTTTATGGAACACCATACAGTGGAAGATTTGAGTAATTTCGACAATGTCGGATACATTGAATTCATCTATAACACTCAGGACAGATGGGGTCCCTATATCAACCTGGATATACCAATTAATTATCAACGGACCATCGCATTGTTGGAAGAAATATCCCCTCTGCTCCTTGAATTCACACCTGATTTGCGTAAAAACCTGCAATTTGCCAATGACCTGGATGAAGAAATATCTGAATATCTGAGTAGTCTCACTGATGAGGAAATGTCTGAGATTGTAAAGATGCAGTCTTATCACAAGTGGTCAATAAATTATTCAGATTTGATTTATATCGGTGAGACCGGCAACTCAACTTCCGTTCGAAACATTTCATGCTATGTGAGCAAAAAAGATCTGCCTTAAGGCACAGTTTTAGAAAGGAAAAAATCATGAAGTACCAAATAGCTACATGGAACATCTCACAAGAATATACCGCTCTCCTGTCTCCCATCTTGTATGAGAACGGGATCACACTGATAGAAGTACAAGATTCGGAAACCTTAAATCAGCTGATAAGCGACCGGCAAATTCACTTGATTCTTGCGGATGTCTTTGAGCCGGATGACACCACTCTGGGATTGTCCCAGATTACCGAGCTCCAATCCATGTGCCGCCTGCCGTTAATTATTTTCTCTCAGAAAGACGATCTGATGACCAAGATAACAGCATTGGATATCGGAGCAGACGAATTCGTCTGCTCCGGGATCAGCATTCTGGAGCTCCAGGCCAGAATCAGTGCGCTCTTAAGGCGCACCTACCAGCTACCCGGTCCGCAAGTCAGTGAAAAGCCGATTTATACCGTGCGGGAACTGAAACTGAACGATGAGAGCAAAAAGACCTACGTAGATGGAAAAGAAAAGAAATTAACACCCATTGAATACAGAATCCTGAAACTTTTGATAACCAAAAAAGGCCGCCCTGTATCCAGTGAAGAAATCTACAAAACCATCTGGAAAATGAACGCTGTAAATACCGAAAACGTCATTGCCGTACACATGCGACACATCCGCAAAAAAATTGAAGCCCAACCCGACAACCCCTCCTACCTCAAAGTTGTCCGCGGAATGGGATACATGATCGTGTAACGAGCCATGCATAGATAAAAATAAAACAATCGCCGGGAGCTTGCTCACAGGCGATTGTTTTTATTTTTATCTATATACGGCGACAGCCGGCACGAAATAGATGCGCAGCATCTATGAGTGATGCATGGCTCGTTGCACGCAGTGATGCATGGCTCGTTACGGCAATCTCTCAATCAGTTCTCCACCGTGCATCTTAAGCCACTTTCTCCTAACCTTATAATCCGGCAATACACTCTCCACCTGCTGCCAGAATCTTACAGAATGGTTCATCTCCCGCAGATGGCACAATTCGTGCACCACCACGTAATCCAAAACCTCCGGCGGTGTCAGCACCAGGAGACAATTAAAATTCAAATTTCCCTTGCCACTGCAGCTTCCCCATCTTGTGCGTTGGCTGCGAATACTGATTCTAGCGTAGGAGACACCCATTTGCCTTGCATAATACTCAACTCTTTGAGGAATGACTTCCTTTGCCTGCAGAATGTACTTTCTCATTTCGCTCTCTGTAAATTTCGGAATGCTTTCCATCCGAAATCTTTCCTCGGCCAGTTTTTGCATGGTATGCTCAATCCAGTCCTGCTTCTCATAGACATACCGCATAATCTGTCTCTCACTCATCCGCAAAGGTGCACGAACCAGAATTCTCCCATCATCCACAACCTTTATGGACAATGTGCGTCTGTTACTTCTTATTATTTCTATCTCAAAATCCAGTATTTTCCTAAACACGTCTGTCTCAAAACTCCTTAAAACGATAAACCCTTGCTTCGTAGGGACGAAGTGCGCACTCTTCCTTAGGATTCTCATAATTGCAGAGCACCAGTTCTTTGTTCTTCTCTTCGTATCCGGCAGGGAATGTAAACTTTTCTTCAAAATGAGTAAAGGAACATATTATCAAAAATCTTTCCTTTCCCAAAGCCCGCTCATACACATAGATGTGTTTAGCCTTCGGGAAATACTCCCGATATGTACCGTCTAGCAACGTATCCGATTCCTTTCGAAGTGCCAGGCATTTACGGTAAAAATTCAAGATACTGTTCGGATTCTTTTCCTCATCAGCCACATTAATCTTGTGATAATTCTCATTGACATAAAACCAGGGCTTTGCCTCTGAAAAACCTGCATGCACGGAAGTATCCCACTGCATGGGGGTTCGCGCAGAGTCTCTGCTGGAAATATGTATGCGTCTTAATCTCTCCTCCACCGTATCCTTCAGATGATACGTGTGATAATTATTCTTACTGGACACATCCACATACTGCTCAATGGACGTCAGCCGAATATTGGTCATACCGATTTCCTGCCCCTGATAGATAAAAGGAGTTCCCTGCTGGAACAAAAAGCTAGTTGCAAGCATAGTTCCACTCTCACGCCAGTAGCGTTCACTGCCGTAACGGCTGATGATTCTTGGGTGGTCATGGTTCTCCAGATAGAGCGCATTCCATGCTTTCCCGCTCAATGCATATTGCCATTTGGAAAATGCCTTTTTCAGCTTCACCAGAGAGAAAGGTCGATGCATGTATTCCGTATAAAAACAATCTGCCATCATATGGTCGAATGAAAACATCATATCCAATGACTTAGTGGGTCCTGTCAAATACTTCAGTGCAGAATTCACAGTGGTCATCGGGCCCTCACCAATCTGAAAGCAGTCATACTCTTCACACACTTTCCTGAATTCCGCCATGTACTCATGGATGTGCGGTCCATCCTTATAGTGTGGCATACCGTTTACGGCAGGCAAAAAAGGCAGTCCGTTTGGAAGACCTTCCCTCTTGGAAATGAAATTAATCACATCCTCCCGGAAACCATCCACGCCCATATC
>JAILPF010000312.1 GCA_024699575.1 Acetatifactor sp.
CACCTATTCGCCCTGTGATGCGGGAATATATTGCGCACAGGAGGAATGAACTTTGAAAAAAATGCTGATTACAACATTTGAGGATGCGGTGAATTATCTTTATAATGTTCCTCGATTTACCAATAAAAATTCTATGGAAGATACCAAAACATTTCTCCATAAACTTGGAGATCCGGACAGGAAGATGAGAATTATTCATGTGGCGGGCACAAATGGTAAAGGTTCTGTGTGTGCATATATTCGCTCGATTCTGGAGACGGCCGGATATACCACGGCGGTCTTTACTTCCCCCCACCTTGTGGATATCAGAGAACGATTTGTGGTAGAAGGAAGGATGGTCGACCGGGAAGAATTCCTGGAGAAATTTCTTGAGATTTATGAGATGCTTGACTGGAATGCAATAGAGAGCGGTGCGGGTTATCATCCAACATTTTTTGAGTACCTTTTTTTCATGGGTATGCTAATTTTTGCAGAGCATAAAACAGACTTTTGCATTCTGGAGACAGGATTGGGCGGAAGACTGGATGCAACCAACGCAGTGACCCAAAAAGAACTTGCTGTCATTACCAGAATCAGTCTGGAACATGTGCAGTACCTTGGGAATACGATTGCTAAAATAGCAGGGGAGAAGGCAGGCATCATGCAGGAAGGAACGCCGGTTGTGTATGCAGATGTGGAGCCCGATGCTACAGCTGTTTTTGCGAGAAAAGCGGAAGAACTTGGAATATTGTCAGACTGTGTGTCGAAAAAGGAGTATGACTTCTTAGATTTTCATAACAAAAACATTGATTTTTCTCTGCATACTAGGTATTATGGTTATGTTAGGCTTACTCTACAGACTTTAGCCAGATATCAGATGGAAAATGCGGCATTGGCCGTTAGGGCTGTTGAGGTACTGGATAAAGGCAGAACTATTACAAAAGAACAGATTGCGGATGGTGTGAAAGCATGCATCTGGCAGGGACGAATGGAAGAAATCTTCCCGGATGTTTATGTGGACGGAGCACACAATGAAGATGGAATCAGAGCGTTTTTGGATTCTGTGAAAGAAGATGGTCACGAAGGAGTTCGAACACTTCTGTTCGGTGTGGTTGATGACAAGGATTACACGAAGATGATCAGGGAGTTGATAAGCTCCGGGCTCTTCTCAAAAATTGCGTTAACTCCGCTTCATACTACAAGAGGAGTTCCGGTGGAGAAGCTTGAGGAATTATTAAATCAGAATAAGCATATGGATAAAGAGCAGACTGTCAAAAGCACAGAAATATTTGACGGTGTAGAGACAGCTCTGAGAGCACTTTGCTTTGAACAGCAGAAGGATGAACGCATTTATGTTGCAGGAAGCCTGTATCTGGTCGGTGAGGTAAAGGAATGGTCAGAGCACATAAAGGAGTCGCAAAAACATGATTAATTTTGAGGAAGAACTGAAGAAATTTCATCCCAGCCTTGAAGTTGAGGATGCTGAAGAGGCGATTTACAATCAGGATCTTACAGATATGGCTGATCTTTTGGTAAAAATGATAAAAGAATCTGAGGATAAACAGGGCGAACAGTAGGAGGAAAAACATGTTTTGTTATAACTGTGGTTGTCATTTGTCAGAACATGATTTTTGTACGGCCTGTGGCGCAGATGTGTCCCTCTACAAGAAAATCATGTATGTCTCCAACAGATTCTATAATGATGGTTTAGAAAAAGCCGCTGTCCGGGATTTGTCAGGAGCAGTAAACAGTTTACGTCAGAGTTTAAAATTTAACAAAAATAATATCGATGCGAGGAACCTGCTGGGGCTGGTCTATTTTGAGATGGGCGAGGTTGTTGCGGCTTTAAGCGAATGGGTTATCAGTAAAAATATGAGGTCCGACAAGAATATTGCGGATGATTATATCAACATGATTCAGTCTAATCCCACCCGTCTGGATTCCATCAATCAGACAATCAAAAAATACAATCAGGCACTGGTTTATTGTTTGCAGGATAGCAAGGATCTTGCTGTTATTCAACTGAAAAAGGTATTGTCCTTAAATCCCAAATTTATACGTGCACATCAGCTTCTGGCTTTATTGTATATGGATGCTGAGGACTGGGACCATGCGCAGAGAGAACTGAAAAAATGTGAAAACATTGACAGAAATAATACCTTAACACTTCGTTATTCCAAGGAAGTGGAGCAGATGTTAGCACCGGAGGATGGAACCAAACAGACTCCGAAGCACAAAAAGGATGATGTAGTACGCTACCAGAGAGACAACGAAGTCATCATTCAGCCGCTCAATGTAAAAGAACAGAAAAATAGTGGTGCATCCACGTTGATTAACATTGGAATCGGTTTGGTAATCGGTCTTGCTGCAATGTATTTTTTGGTGGTACCTTCTATCATCTCTAATGCAAACAATGAGTCTCAGAAGACCATCAAAGATATCGGCAATCAGCTGGATGTAAAGACCTCTCGCATTCAGGAACTGGAGAGTGAACTGGATTCCATTAAGGCAGATAATGATTCTCTGCAGAAGGAACTGGAGGCATTTGTCGGAACAGATGGAACGATAAAGACGATGGACAGTTTGCTGGAGGCAGCGCAGAATTATCTTGATACAGAAGATGCTGTATCTACGGCAGAATATCTGGAGACGATTGCAGAGGGTGTGAATCTTGAAGAGACCTCTGACAGTTTCAAAGGGCTGTACAACATTCTGGTTCAAAAGATTGGACCTACAGTATCAGCAACCTATTACTCGACAGGCTATAGCGCGTATAAGGATGAGGACTATCAGACTGCAATTGTCAATTTAAAAAAGGCAGTTTTCTATGATGCCAAAAACGGTGATGCACTTTATAATCTGGGTAATGCATATCGTATGTCTGAGAATGCACAAGAGGCGATTCCAATTTACCAGAAGGTGGTAGAGAATTTCCCGGGAACAGAAAAAGCCAGAAAGTCTCAACAGTATCTGGATCAATACGTGCAGCAGAATGCAGCAAACTGATAAATGAAAAAATACGAAGGAAAAGACTTGCGGAAAGCGTCCGTAGGTCTTTTTTATTTTCTGAAATGTGGAGGAGAACAAAATGGAAGAGTTTCAGGTGATTGATAACTGTCTGATGATTAAACTCCCGGAGGAAGTGGATCATCACAGAGCAGATTACATCTGCCGTAATGCGGACAGACTTTTGATACGTGATGATGTTATGCATGTTGTTTTTGACTTTGAAGAGACTAAGTTCATGGATTCTTCCGGCATAGGTATTATCATGGGAAGATATCGGAAAATATCTTGTTTCGGAGGGCGTGTGTATGCAATTCATGCAGACGAGAGGATTCAAAAAATTTTAAAATTATCCGGGCTTACACAGGTTTTGGAGGTGCTGTATGACTGAATGCAGGAATTTGGAGGAAAGAAGAAGCAAAATGAAAAATGAGATGGAGATTTTGTTTGATGCAGTTTCTTGCAATGAGAGCTTTGCCAGAGTTGCGGTGGCTGCCTTTGTGACACATTTGAATCCTACATTAGAGGAACTGGCGGATATTAAAACAGCAGTATCAGAGGCTGTAACCAATGCAATTATTCATGGATATGAAAACTATCACGGCTACAGTGGCCGGGGGGAGAGTCAGCCGGCCTGGTGCGAAGTACATCCGGGTAAAGTCAGACTACATTGTCTACTAAAAGAGGACATGCTACATATCGAAATTTCCGATAAAGGAAAAGGCATAGACAATATTAATCTTGCAATGGAACCATTGTATACCACAAAGCCGGAACTGAACCGGTCCGGTATGGGCTTTGCTTTCATGGAGGCTTTTATGGATGAACTTGCAGTGGAAAGTACTCCGGGAGTCGGGACAACTGTACGAATGTGTAAAAAAATGAATGCAGGTGCATGGATTAAAGATGAGGATTAATCCATGGAAGATATATCAGTACTCATTCAAAAGTCACAGGACGGGGATAAAAAAGCCAGAGAGATACTGATAGAAAATAATTTGGGATTGGTGCATCACATTGTGAAGCGTTTTTTGGGAAGAGGGCATGATATAGAAGATTTATTTCAAATAGGAGTGATTGGTTTAATGAAATCGATAGACCATTTTGATTTGAAGCAGCAAGTGAAATTTTCCACCTATGCGGTTCCGATGATTACCGGGGAGATTCGCAGATTTTTGCGGGATGATGGTCCGGTGAAGGTCTCGAGGTCTATCAAAGAGAATGGATGGAAAGTAAACGCAGCAAGAAAACGTTTGTTGACAGAGTTGAAAAGGGAGCCTACGTTGGAGGAAATTTCAGGAGCGTGTGAGTTGAGACGGGAGGATGTCATTGTGGCAATGGAGGCATCTTGTGAGGTGGAGTCTTTGTATAATGCGGTCACTCAATCAGACGGGAGTGAACTATTTCTGGTAGACAGAGTGGTGATGGGAGAACAGGGGATTGGGAGTAGCTTTGAAGGTGCCACTGCCGGCAAGGAAAATTACACCGAGGAAAAGGTAATCAACCATCTGCTGCTCGAGCAATTATTGAATCGCTTGGAAGAAAGGGAAAGGTTTCTGATACAAATGAGATACTTCCAAAACAAGACACAGGGGGAAGTGGCAAGAGTGATGGGAATCAGTCAGGTACAGGTCAGCCGCCTGGAGAAAAAGATATTACAACGATTGCGGGAACAGGTTTTGTAATTTTTGAATTTGGACTTTCTTTTCTATGGATTATCCGTTATCATGAAGGTGATATAGTTGACGATGAGCGGAGGTAACAGAATGAGAAAACGCGGAAAAGCTCATTTTTGGGTAATTATGGAATTTGCGATAGCATTGGTAATGCTCACGGTATTGGTGGGAATTTTACTGGTGCGCAGAGCGGAAAAGCAAAAAGCTGTGGAGGCATCTGCGCCGGTGATGTACAGCCAGGAGGAAGTGGATGCACTTCTTGTAAGGGTTAAGGAAGAAACCACGGACGAGATAAAACAAGAGCTATTGGGTGAAATCAGCAAACAGCTGGCGGATGGCCAGACAGTGGTGGAAACACTCAGACCACTCTATCCCAATCAACTTGTGGTTGTCAGTAATGGCAGATTCCATTTTGTCCCTATTCGTGATGACTTAAAGCATAATTCCTATCAGAAGGATGAATTTACCCTTTTGGAAAACGGTGAGTGGCAATATCAGAATGACGGACAGATACAGTCCCATAAGGGTGTGGATGTATCGAAATTTCAAGGCAGGATTGATTGGACCCAAGTGGCCGGCGACGGTGTGGAGTTCGCAATCATCCGTGTGGGATTACGTGGATACGGCAGCGGCAAACTGGTTGAGGATGAGTTCTTCGAACAGAACATAGAGGGCGCCCTCAGGGCGGGAATAAAAGTCGGAGTTTATTTTTACTCCCAGGCAATTACGGAAGAAGAACTTTTAGAGGAGGCCAATTTCGTTTTGGAGAAGATAGCACCCTATCAGATTGAGTGTCCTGTTGTGTATGATGTGGAGAGAGTAGTTGGCGCGGATGGACGAATGAACGCGCTAAGTGTGGAGGAACGAACGAATCTGACATTGTTATTCTGCCGGAAGATTGCGGAGGCTGGATACCGGCCGATGATTTATCACAACATGGAAATGTCAGTTCTGATGTTAGATTTAGAGCAACTGGAAGATTATGGAAAATGGTTTGCATATTACAATTCCGACTTCTATTATCCCTATGCATATGATATATGGCAGTATAGTGAGAAGGGTAAAGTAAATGGAATAGATGGGGATGTGGACTTGAATATCAGTTTTGGACCTATCTGGAATTAACAAGAGTATATTAGTTCATACTTTGGTTATACTTACATGGATGTTTAAGCTCGAATGTGTGCAGGATAACCGGAGGATGGAATGAAAATTATCTTATTATTTATCATAGGAATCTGTTATGGAATGCTGGCGGCAGCAGGCGTATTCACCGTATTCGTTGCGGTGGGCCTGGTGCCGCGTTTTGCCGGAAGGACTCATACAGCGGATAAAATAATTTTATACGAAGAGATGGTGATATTTGGAACTCTTATGGGGAGCGTACTAAGCATTTTCCCGGAATACTTACAGGTGTCGAAGTTTATCAGATTAAGATTTTCCGGAACAGTGATTTGGACAGATATAACAGGCATTTTTTTGCAGATTCTTTTTGGGGTATTCAGTGGAATGTTTATTGGCTGTCTTGCTCTTGCAATTGCTGAGATGTTGGACAGCATTCCTATCTTTACCAGACGTGTTGGACTGAGACAGGGAATCGGTTTAGCTATTCTCAGCATGTCAGTGGGGAAGCTATGTGGGGCCTTGTTTTATTTTTACAGACAGCTTTATCGGGTTGTGCAATAGGGGGCATGTATGAATAAGGA
>JAILPF010000324.1 GCA_024699575.1 Acetatifactor sp.
AAGAAACCATATGGGTTTTATTTTTCAAAACCATCAGCTGATGCCCTATCTGAGAGGAGAAGAGCAACTTTTTGTCACCGGCAGACCGGATAGAAAAGTTGCAGATGAGCTGATGAAACTACTTGGAATTTATGATATTCGTAAACAATATCCTGCACAGATGTCGGGAGGAGAGCGTCAGCGCTTTGCTATTGCGCGGGCATTCATAGGAAATCCGGATATTATTCTGGCAGATGAACCTACTGCGGCCCTGGATTCCAAGCGCGGACGAGATGTGGTGGAAATGATTGCAACTCAGGTTCATCAAAGAAACAAGGCAGCTGTGATGGTGACACATGATAGCCGTGTGATTGAGTTTGCGGATGTGGTTTATCGGATGGAAGATGGAAATCTGATAAATAATTAAAAAAGTACTTGACAAAGATACCCTGGTGGGGTATATATTAATCAAAAGTTAATATACCCGGCCGGGGTATTTGTTTTTTCTTGGGAGGTTTGTTTATGACAGAGAATACATGTGAAATGGAAGAGATGAATGAAAGTTGTTTATGTTGTTCCGGTAAACATAAGGATAGGGAAGAGAAAGAACGGAAAGACTTAATGAACAGACTGAAACGAATAGAGGGACAGGTAAGAGGCGTGGAAGGCATGCTTGAAAATGATGCGTACTGCACGGATATTCTGGTGCAGGTGTCTGCCATAACCAGCGCACTGAACAGCTTTAATAAGGTGTTGCTTGCCAACCACATGCGAACCTGTGTTGCCGAGAATATTCGTGAAGGCAATGATGATATTATAGATGAGCTTGTGATAACACTGCAAAAGCTCATGAAATAGGTGGTGAAAATATGGAACAGTACAATGTTACAGGCATGACTTGTGCAGCATGTCAGACGAGAGTGGAAAAAGCGGTAAACTCCGTGGAAGGAGTCGAAAGCTGTGCTGTGAGTCTACTTACCAATTCAATGGGAGTGGAGGGAAATGCGTCCCCGGATGCAATCATTAAAGCAATCGAAGCTGCCGGATATGGTGCGAGTCTGAAAAATACGAATACGCAAAATGTTACGCCGGGTGCCTATGAGGATTCGCTGAAGGATACCGAGACTCCAAAGATGCGAAAACGTCTTGTGGCATCGGTGATTCTGTTGATTCCGCTTATGTATGTGTCCATGGGGCATATGCTGTGGGATTGGCCATTGCCGGGATTCCTCGCAGGCAATCATGTGGCAATGGGACTTTACCAATTGTTGCTTGCCGGATTTATCCTGGTAATCAATCAGAAATTTTTTATCAATGGATTTAAAGGATTGATTCATAAATCTCCCAATATGGACACCTTGGTCGCATTAGGTGCGACAGCCTCATATGCATATAGTGTTTATGCACTTTTTGCCATGACGGGAGCGGTGATTGAAAACCGGACCGAACAAATCATGTATTACATGAATCAATTTTATTTTGAATCTGCAGCGACAATTCTGACCTTGATTACGGTCGGAAAAATGCTTGAGGCAAAGTCAAAAGGCAGGACAACAGATGCGTTAAAGTCTCTTATGAAACTGGCACCTAAGACAGCGGTTGTTCTGGATGGAGATGTTGAAAAAACAGTATCTATTGATGAGGTCAGAGTGGGTGACCGGTTTGTGGTAAGGCCCGGAGAAAGTATTCCGGTTGATGGAATCGTTGCGGAAGGGGAGAGTGCGGTGAATGAATCTGCACTGACCGGTGAGAGCGTACCCGTTGAAAAAAACATTGGAGATAAAGTATCAGCCGCAACCATTAACACATCGGGATACATGGTGTGCGAGGCAACGAGAGTGGGAGAGGACACTACGTTAGCCGGTATTATTCGGATGGTCAGTGATGCTGCTGCGACCAAGGCACCTATCGCTAAGATTGCCGACAGGGTTTCCGGAGTGTTTGTACCGGTGGTAATCGGCATCGCTCTTGTCACATTCATCGTATGGCTTCTGGTGGGACAAACGGTTGGATATGCGATCGCCAGAGCAGTCTCGGTTCTTGTTATCAGCTGTCCCTGTGCATTGGGGCTTGCCACTCCGGTAGCGATTATGGTTGGCAACGGCGTGGGTGCAAAAGCGGGTATTCTTTTTAAAACAGCTGCTTCGTTGGAAGAGGCAGGAAAGACACAAATCATAGCCCTCGACAAGACAGGCACGATTACTACCGGAATCATGCAGGTGACAGATGTCATACCGATGGATGGCGTAAGCAAAGAGGAACTGTTAAAAACTGCGTATGCGCTGGAAGCAAAAAGTGAGCACCCCATTTCAAAGGCGATTGTGGAGTATGCAATTCAACATGACGTGGAGCTTGAGGAAACCTCAGAATTTGAAGTGTTGTCCGGGAACGGCCTGAAGGCAAGATTAAACGGTCAAATCATAGCTGGCGGGAATGCTGATTATATTTCGAAAATATCAGATGAAAGTAATGATTTCCTTAAAGAAAAAACAGTAGAGCTTGCAAGCCAGGGAAAGACCCCGATTCTTTTTACCGGGAATCAAAAGCTGCTGGGCATGCTTGCGGTTGCGGACACAATAAAAGAGGATTCCGCTGATGCAATTTCAGAGCTTAAGGCTATGGGACTTCACGTGGTAATGCTTACCGGTGATAATGAGGTAACTGCGAAAGCAATCGCCGATAAGGGCGGTGTGGACGAAGTGATAGCATCTGTAAAGCCTGATGGAAAAGAAGCAGTAATCAGAGAACTGATGAAGCAAGGCAAGGTTATGATGGTGGGAGATGGAATTAATGATGCTCCCGCACTTACCCGTGCGGATTTGGGTGTTGCAATCGGAGCAGGAACAGACATTGCAATCGATGCAGCGGATGTGGTTCTGATGAAAGGAAGTATCCGTGATGTGGCGGCTGCAATAAGGCTTTCAAGGGCGACAATCAGGAATATTCATGAGAATCTGTTCTGGGCATTTTTTTATAATGTTATCGGTATTCCCTTGGCGGCTGGATGTTATGTGGCAACTTTTGGCTGGACGCTTAATCCCATGTTTGGGGCAGCAGCCATGGGACTTTCGAGTGTATGTGTGGTGTCAAATGCCTTAAGGCTGAATTGGCTGAAGGTATATGATAATAGACATGATAAAAAGATAAAAGAAGTAAGAGTAAGAAAGGAAAAGAAAGAGATGAAAATTAAAGTTAACGGAATGATGTGTGGACACTGTGAGGCTCATGTTAAGAAAGC
>JAILPF010000348.1 GCA_024699575.1 Acetatifactor sp.
CATATATCCTCAGAATGGATGGGGAGATTTGTCCGGAGAGCTGTGGCTTGCCGGGCAGGAATCCTGTGTTGCTTTCGAAAGTATATCTGTTGTAAATGATGACACACAGGAAGAGATGGAATTTGAAGATGTCGTTCTGACACAGAAAGACATAGGCAGAAAGCTTGGAGCTATAGACTGCTCCAATTATACCATTTCGCTTACCGCAAAAGAGCTGGAAGGCTTTAAGGGTTTTGAAATTTCTTTTGCAAAGAAGAATGAACAAAACAGATTGTTCTGGCTGCTGGGCGGATGGGAAAACGGCGACTCCTATATTGGAGAAGACATCAATGGAAAAAATTCTGTCCTGACACAACGGACAAGACATGTGGAAAAGGGAAGAAGTTATCAACTCAAAATAAAGGTCTGTGGAAACCGTGTAACCACATATGTGGATGGTACTCTGGAACTCGAGACGGAAATACTTCCACCGGTGATGGAACCAATCTATTTTGCAAGCAGCAAAGAAAAGGCAAGCGGGGATATCATTCTGAAACTGGTAAATGTGCTTCCCGAAGCACAGAAGATACAAATACGTCTTACCGGGATGAAGAAAGTAGCGGGGAAAGCTTATCTGTTGAACAGCTATGTCCGCGAAGAAAAAGAGATTTCCTTTGATTCCAATGAGTTCCTATGGGAGATGCCGGCGGAGACAGTGTGCGTGTTACGGGTTCATGAAGCCGGTTTATATGCTGACCCTGACCTGATTAAGGTGGGAGATACATATTATCTGTATCCTACAACGGATGGATTTGAAAATTGGTCGGGAAGTGTGTTTCATGCTTTTTCTTCCAAAGATTTAAAAACCTGGAAGGACGAAGGAGTCATTTTGGATGTGGCTTCAGTCAATGTGCCGTGGGCGGTCGGATATGCCTGGGCGCCGGCAGTCTATGTGAGAGATGGTCGATATTATTTGTATTTCTGCGCAAAGCGAGCAGATGGTGTCTCTTGCATCGGGGTGGCAATCTCCGAGAACCCTGTGGGAGGATTTTTCGCCATGGAGGAACCCATTGTGACTCCGGAAATGTTGGAAACAGTGAACATTCATGTCAATCAGACAATTGATCCGTCCGTCTATGAGGAGGACGGGGAAGTGTATCTGCTGTTTGGAAACGGTACACCTGCAGTCGGGAAATTATCCTCCGATTTCTGCCACCTGGAACTTCCCACAGTGCAAACTCTGGAGGGAGCATATGACTTCAGGGAGGCAATCAGTGTGATAAACAGGGACGGCCGGTATCACTTTACCTGGTCCTGTGATGACACAGGCAGTGAAAATTATCATGTAAACTACGGGGTCTCGGATTCACTTTGGGGACCGATTGAATACAAATATTCTATTTTAACTAAAAAAATCGACGAAGATATACTGGGAGTAGGACATCACTGTATTTTGAAAGAGCCTGATGAGGACAGATATCATATAGCATTCCATCGGTTTGCCACACCGACGAAAGAGTACCCTGACGGAAAAGGATATCACAGGGAGCTGTGTATCGGAGCGGTAGAGTTTGATGAGAATGGATGGATGTTGCCGGTGGGCGGAAAGGAGAAACCATATGTTGTACATTGGCATTGACCTGGGTACCTCAGCGGTAAAGCTACTGTTGATGGAAGAAAACGGAAAAGTGCGCAAGATTGTATCCAAGGAATATCCCATTTTCTTTCCACAGCAGGGGTGGTCCGAACAACATCCCGAGGACTGGTGGAAACAGACAAAAGAGGGACTTTTGGAACTGTTGGAGGATGTGGATAAGAAGCAGGTAGCAGGTATCAGCTTCGGTGGACAGATGCACGGGCTGGTTATTCTGGACGAGGAGGATCAGGTCATCCGACCTGCCATTCTCTG
This sequence comes from Acetatifactor sp., assembly GCA_024699575.1. Classification (GTDB taxonomy): domain Bacteria; phylum Bacillota; class Clostridia; order Lachnospirales; family Lachnospiraceae; genus Acetatifactor. The sequence goes on from JAILPF010000348.1 coordinate 1,889, forward strand.
GAATGACGGACGATGTGAAAAGGAATGTGATTATTTGAACCGGGTTATCGGAACGGAAAAGTTAAGTGCGTACACTGCCAATATTTCATTTGCAGGTTTTACCGCTCCGAAGATTCTTTGGTTAAGGGAGCATGAACCGAAGAATTATCAGAAGATTAAAAAGATAATGCTTCCGAAGGATTATATTGCATACCGACTGACCGGTGTGCATTGCACGGATGTGTCGGATGCATCAGGAACATTATTTTTCGATGTAAAAAACAGAACGTGGTCGCAGGAGATGTGTGACATCTGCGGTGTGCAGAGGGAGTGGCTTCCCACATGCTATGAGAGCTATCAATGCGTGGGAACGGTTCTTCCAGAGGTGGCGGACAGTCTCGGAATATCTGATCATGTGAAGGTGGCTGCCGGTGCCGGTGACAATGCAGCTGCGGCAGTGGGGACTGCCACTGTCGGGGAGGGAAAGTGTAATATTTCCCTTGGGACCAGCGGAACGATTTTTATTACTTCAAAGAATTTTTGCGTGGATGAACATAATGCGCTTCATTCCTTTGACCATGCGGACGGACAATATCACTTGATGGGGTGTATGTTAAGCGCAGCATCCTGCAATAAGTGGTGGATGGACGAGATTTTGAGGACAAAGGATTATGCAGGGGAACAGAAAAATATCACAAAGTTAGGTGAAAATCATGTGTTTTTCCTGCCGTACCTCATGGGGGAAAGATCACCCCACAATGATCCAAAAGCCCGGGGAACTTTTATTGGTATGTCGATGAACACGGCCAGAGAAGACCTGACACAGGCTGTTTTGGAAGGTGTTGCTTTTGCACTGAGGGATTCTATGGAGGTGGCCAGGAC
>JAILPF010000349.1 GCA_024699575.1 Acetatifactor sp.
CCGGTTCTCTGGCATATGCCATAGTTTCCGTAATAACCGGCAGATTGATTTCTGCCCTTGGCACATGGGTCGTTCCCTTGGAAGCTCTACTGATTTATGGCTTACTGCTACTTGCAGTATTTACATTTCCGTTTGAAAAGCACACCTTTATCAGCAAAAAAACACGTAACCAAGGATTTCTGAAAAAATATTCCCGATTTACTGTTGTGCTCCTTGCTGCCATATGCCTTTATACGAGCCACTCATTCCTCAATAATTTTATGTTCCAGATTATCAGTGCAAAAGGCGGGGGAAGCGATTCCCTGGGAATTACTCTCGCAATCGCTGCAGTGGCAGAACTGCCGGTGATGTTTTTCTTCAGCCGGTTGCTAAAACATACTTCGGCCGGAACCTGGCTGATTATCAGCGGTGTGGCATTCACTTTGAAAAACCTGGGAGCCTTTCTGGCTCCCGGTGTCACAGCTTTCTATTTTGTACAGCTGTTTCAAATTGCTGCTTTTGCAGTTATCACAGTCGCATCGGTTTATTACACAGACGCAATAATGTCTCCCGAGGATGCGATAAAGGGGCAGGCATACTTTGCCCTTACCAGTACCGTCGGCGCTGTACTCTGTTCTATTGTGGGCGGATGGCTGATCGACGCAAAGGGAGTGGATGCCCTATTGTTGCTAACCATCGGTTTCAGTGCGGTGGGGGCAGTGATAATGGTATTTGGAGTGCTGAGCGGACATACCAAACAGGAGTCTCTCAGATGAAAAATTCTGCGCGATGCCATCCACAAGGTTTTACCGGATATCACACAATAAAACCGTCGAATTTGTCAGGACATAGTTCCCCCGGCAAATCGACGGTTTTTTGGTCATAGATATGTTCAAGCTCTGTTTCTACGAAATAGTATATCATATATGGACAATTTTATCAATGTACGGTCCCTTTCTTTCACATATGAGTTTAGCGGACTACTTTTGCATTATGCTTTTTGTGTGCTGATTGCTTTACTAATTCCGGTGAAAAGTTTATGATAATAGCAGATACCAACCCTATAGATAATAAACTGAAACTTATAAAGGAGAAAAAGGATGAAGCTGTACCATGCGGGATTTGAAATCATCAAAAATCCGGATGTGCATTATGGGAGGAAAAATGCGGATTTCGGTCAAGGGTTTTATGTGACGGACCGGGAGGAATTTGCACGCCGCTGGGCAAAGGAACGCCGGGATATGCGTCCGGTCATTAATACTTATGAGATGAATTTCGATGGCCTGAAGGTACATCGGTTCAAGCGCGACCACGAGTGGTTTACATATATTTTTGGGAACCGCCGGGGGAAGCAGGATGGGCTTGATGCGGATGTGATCATCGGCCCCATTGCCAACGATACGATTTATGATACTTTGGGTATGATTACCAGTGGTATTCTGTCGGATGAGGAAGCTTTAAGCCTTTTACAGATTGGACCGGAATATTACCAGATTGTACTCAAGTCAGAAAAGGCAGCTGCCAATTTACAGTGGCTTGAGGCAAGAAAATTGCGTGATGACGAGATTGGCGGCTACAGAGAAATACTGCAGAAGGAGCAGCAGGAGTATCTGGAGACAATCAGTAAGAAGATGCAGGAGTTTTAAGATGAAAAAAGATGAAAAAACCAATGTAATGAGAATTCTTGACGGAAAGAAGATAGCATATGAAAGTCATAGCTATGAACCGGATGCCACGATGAGCGGTGAACAGATAGCCGCTATTCTTGGAGAAAATGCAGAAAAAGTGTTTAAAACGCTGGTAACTCAGGGAAGAAGTGGGGCATACTATGTGTTTGTGGTTCCGGTGAAGGAAGAACTTGATTTAAAAAAGGCTGCAAAAGCATCGGGCGAAAAGGCCATCAGCATGATAAAACAAAAAGAGCTCCTTCCTCTGACTGGTTACGTCCACGGAGGGTGTTCGCCCATCGGAATGAAGAAGCAATTTCCTACATTTATTCATGAAACAGCTTTGCAACTTGACAAGATTTTTGTCAGCGCAGGAAAAGTAGGGTTTCAGATTGAACTTGCACCCGGTGACCTTACTGCGGTTGCGGGATGCAAAACAGCGGATGTTGTCTTGTAATTTGAGAATATAATGCGAACTCACGCAATCAGACGACCTACCCATTCGACAGCCGGTCCCAGCGTAAAAGCAATCAAAACAGTCAATATTCCAATGCTTCCATCCAGCGCAAAGGCTATGACAATGACACTGCTGTCGTAGATAATACGAACTGCTTTCAAGGAGACTTTGGGGAATTTTTTTGCCAGAATAAAGGCTACTGCGTCGTAGGGACCAGTACCCAGATTCATATCCATATACACTGCTGCAGCGAGAACGAAAACAAGCAGTGACGGAACCAGAATCCCGATTCTCACCGGAAGCTTGGTGAATAAATCGGCTGGCAGAACCTTGTTCCAGAGTGCCAGGAAAAAGTCCAGTGAATAGCCGACTAAGAACATGTTAGCAAGTGTTCCTAAACCAATATATTTCCTGTCGGAGAACAGGACTATGAAAAACAGGATGGAATTGAGGATTGCCTGCCAGTTGCCGATGGATATTCCCAGTTTTCTGGAAACAGCGTAGTTTAAAGCGGTGTAAGGGTCTGTGCCCATGTTGATTAAGATTAACCATGACAGAGCAAAGCCCATGGTGATAACCGCTAATATAACATAAATTGAATGTGTCATTGTCTTTTTGGTTAACATGTTAAAAATCCTTTCAAATAGTTCCGGGAGAGAAAAATGCTTGTAAATTATTCCGATTTGAACATTGCTTTTACAATTGAAAATGTTTCATTCACTGTTCTGAACATGGCGTTTGAAGAGTTCAGGCGAAACATCCCGATGCATTCTCATAGCGCACAAAGCTATGAGGTACATTATATTGCAGGTGGTAGTGGAAAAGCAATCATAAATGAACAAATCTTTGAGTTACTTCCAAATACTTTGTACGTTACCGGACCTGGTGTGAAGCATGAACAACTGTCGACACCGGAGAACCCCATGAAAGAGTACTGCATCTATCTGCATACGGAGGCAATGCCAAGAACGAAAAAGGCCACGGTTGCATCTTCCTTTTTGCAGACATCTTTTTGGTTTGGCAATGCATCTGGAAATATTTTACCCATTTTGCAGCAATTGTTTGAAGAAATGCAACAAAAACACATAGGGTATCGGATTATCGTCGAGTCTCTTTTACGACAATTTCTGGTCGCTGTTGTCAGATGCTATGTAGCAGGCAACAGGCAGACAGGGATAGATAATGCCGGTCGCAGTACAGTGAGCCTTGATACACAGCGTTGCTATATCATTGAGACCTATTTTTTGTTCGAGTATACGACAATCACCCTGCATAAGCTTGCGGAAAGTACGGGCGTGAGTACCAGGCAGCTGGAGCGCTTTCTGAAGGAACAGTACGGTAAAACATTTTTGCAGATGAAAAATGAAGCTAGGATGTCTGCTGCGGCGACGCTCCTTAGCACCACAGACAAAAGTATTACAGAGATATCCATGGAATTGGATTATGCTTCCCCGGATGCGTTTTCCAGAGCATTTCGCAATTTCCATCATGTCAGTGCGAGAGAATATCGCAAAAATTATTCATATATTTTATAATCTGTCAGTTTACTTTCCTTCCAGTAAATATCAATGGAACGTCCTTCTTTTAAGCGAAGTCCCTTGATATAGCCATCTGACCACTCAGTGGGAAGTGCCGGAAGGATTTTAAGTGTTCCTTTTCGATTCTGAACCAGCATGTTGGCAATCGCTGCGGTTGCACCGAAATTTGCGTCAATCTGGAAGGGCGGATGGTCGCCCCAAAGGTTGTTGTGGGTTGCATTGCAGAGTAATTTGTTCAGGTACGTAAAGGCTTTTTCGCCTTCGCCCAAGATAGCAAGCAGATTGATAATCCATGCACAGCTCCAGCCGGTGTGCCCGCTTCCATTCTCCATTCTGTGTTGTAATGCTATGCGACAGGCATTTTTTAACTGTTCATCGTTTTCAAATTCTTCTGATGGGAACAGCCCGTAGAGGTGTGATAAATGTCGCTGACCGGGTTCCTTTTCTTCGAATTCTTCATTCCATTCCAGAATCTGCCCATAGCTTCCGATAGTGAGGGGAGCAAGTTTCTCTAAACGAATCTGTATGTCTGGCAACAGTTCATCGGTGATTCCCAGAATTTCACAGGTCTTTTGGAAATGATGGAACACCTCCCTGATTAATGTTAAATCCATGGCGGTATTCATGGCAATGCAACAGTCACCGTCTTCGGTGAGAAATCTGTTTTCGGGTGAAGTGGAGGGGCAGGATACATAAATTCCGTTATACTCATAGAGCCAGTCCACCAAAAACAAAGAGGCTTCTTTGAGAATCGGATACACTGTATCTCGCAAATAATTCTCATCAGGATTATACTCGTAATGCCTATAGATTTCATCGACCAGCCAGGCACCGCCCATAGGCCAGAAGCCCCAAGTGGCACTGATACCTTCCCCTTTATCATGACCGTGGGCATAGCCTGCCGGATTGGTGTTGCCCCAGTAATCAGCGTTGTGGTGGTGGACAAAACCGCGACAGCCATAATGGATATGAGCTGTTTTTTGACCCTCTTTCACCAGTTTTTTTATGAATTCAATGTAAGGGGATATGCATTCTGTGAGGTCGCAACTTTGAGCAGGCCAATAATTCATCTGGAGATTGATATTGGTGGTAAAATTACTGCACCATGGTGCACGGAACTGCCAACTCCAGATTCCCTGCAGGTTGGCAGGCAGACTTCCTTCTCTGGAAGAACTGATCAGAAGATAACGCCCATATTGGAAATACAGGGCATATAAGCTGTTGTCTTTTACACCCTCCCTTAAATTTTGCAGACGGACATTGGTGGGAAGAGGTGATTGCTCGCCCAGATAGAAGTCTACTTTTTTATAGATAGACTGATAATCCGTGATGTGTGCTTCTTTCCATGCATCAAATCCGGCAGTGACATCAAAAGAGATTTCTTTTACTGCCCAGATGGCGAGTATGGTGGAAGATGCATCTGTAATCTGCAACTGATTCTCTTGGACGGACACTTGTCCGTCGCAGGACAGAATTTGTACTCCGGCGGAAAATGCCATCCCCTGTGTCCCTTGAACGATAGGGGGCTCCTGATGAACATAAATGGGATCCAGATGCTCAGGGCACTGCCCGTTTACGGAGATACCTTGTTTGGAAACAACCTGAGAGTGTTTTATTTCAGATTGAAAAGCTAAATGGAAATGAAGCTCTTTGCTGTCACAGGTAAACTTTATAAAAATAGCGTTGGCAGGGTAGCTTGCAAAATATTCCCTTTTGTATTGGTGACCGTTTTGGCAATAGGAGACATTTGCTATCGCCTCTTCGATGTCAAGAACTCTTTTGTAATTTGTAATTTCTCCAACGGTATGAAAACGAAAAAACAAATCCCCCAAAGGCAGATAACTCTCATTATATTCAGCTAACATGTGATTTTGGATGAGGGCCTCCGCATCTGTATATTTTCGGTTTTCTACTAATTGTCTCGCTTTTTTCAGATATTCAAATGCATGGTGATTGTTTTTGTCGTGGGGATAGCCGGACCAAAGACTGTCCTGATTTAAGCCGAGGTGTTCTTCTTTGGTATTTCCCCAGATCATTGCCCCAAGACTACCGTTTCCGATTGGCAAAGTTTCCTCCCAACAGGATGCGGGATTAGTATAATAAAGCTGCATTTTTTTGCTCCTTTACCGAGTGATAATGATATTGTACGAGAAAGTAATAAAAAATACCCCTACTGAATGCGACATATATTGAATGAAAATGTCTGATTTGAACGATGGATTGATTTGTGGTACAATAATACAAATATTGCTGTAAACAATGGGAATTGACACGGGAGGAAAAGAGGTTCATGTCTGGGGCGAAGTTTGGGTTTGACATTTCAAAACTGGTTGCATATTCGGGATATTATATAGACGATTCGCTCTTGAAAGAATCCTCATCGGGCGGCGCGGCAACTGCGCTGTCGGAAGCTGTCCTGGCACGTGGCGGAGCTGTGCTGGGAGTGACGTATACAGCTGATTTTAAAGGAGCCGAGTATTGTCTTGTTGAACAGGCGGAGGACTTATACAAACTCAAAGGTTCTAAATACATCCGTCCTTCCAAGGAAGTCTTCTATGATGGGGAGCGCCGGAGCGTCTACACCGTAGTTGCCAGTCTGCTTGAAACAGGCAGAGAGGTTTTATTTTTCGGATTGGGATGTGTGGTTGCGGCTCTCTATTCATTTCTTACGACGAAACAAACAGATACAACAAAACTTTTTACGGTGGAACTGATATGCATGGGACCTACCACTCCAAAGGTGGCAGAAGAGTATATAGACGCTTTGGAAAAGCGTTATCGTTCAAAGGTGTGCGATTTTTCCGTAAGATATAAAAAGAGGGGGTGGACTCCATCCTATCTGCATGCAGAGTTTGAAAACGGGAAGAAATTTGAGACACTGTTTTTGCAGTCGGAATATGGATATGCCTTCAAACATTATTCATTTGCCCCATGCTATGATTGCCATTTCAAGGGGGAGAATCATAAGGCTGATATTACGGTGGGCGATTACTGGGGGATTTCTAAGAACCACGCAGCTTACAATGAGAACGGAGTATCCCTTTTCCTTCTCCAGACGCAACGTGGAAAGGAATTATTATCCTATATTGATACGGATAGCTTCCATCTGGAACTTGCGGATGTCAGCTTTGCACTTTCCAATAATCTTCATTATTTCCGACCGGTTCAAAGACCTTCGGATTGGGAGGAATTTGGAAAGGATTTGGAGCAGAGAGGCTTGTTTTACGCTGCAAGACGTTCCCAGGGCAATGTCAAATATTTTTTGCGAAAAGCAGGAATCATAGCCTGGGCTCACCGGATATTGCCGCAGACACTCCGCGATGCAATCAGCCATAGGACGGGAAAATGATGTACGTCAAAGAATAGCGGAACTTGTGGAGGAGCCATAGCGCAGTGTGGGAGTGATTACACTGTGATGAATCTCTAAATCGGATTTTTCAATGCGGTTGCGCAGTAGAGTCCCTGCGTGGTGCCCCATGAGATATTCTGACTGATCGATGTGTGTGAAGAAATCCGGAGCAACATTGGGAGTGTTGGGACGGTCAAAGGTAATCAGGGATATATCTTCCGGCACACGAATCCCCATGTGCTGGAATGCCTGATACAGGTAGGCACATGCGGAAGACTGTGCGGTGATGAATGCGGTGACCTTGTCCTGATAAATCAGTTTGTTAAATAATTCCTGATGCTTGCTGATTTGCAAACTCTGGTCGAAACCGGACACAACTCGGATGTCCTGTTCCGGAATGTCTAGCGCTTTTGCAGCTTTGTAGACACCGGCGAGTCGATGCTTGATGGGAAAAGTATTTGCCAGACTGGATGTTATAAACGCAATCCTCTGGTGCCCGAGCTCATGCAGATGGCGTACACACATCTCACCGGCTTTGTCATTATCAGCGATGACATAGCTGGTATCAAGTCTCGGAAGATAACGGTCCAACAGTACCAGTGGGTAGTTGTTCAACTGCATGTACAAAAGCTGGTTGCTGAAAAAAGCCTGATCCTGAGGAAACAGGACAATTCCGGCGATATTGTGTTCCAGACAATGTTGCATCAGCATATTTTCAGTGGCAGAATTCCGGCTGGGAAAAATATGCACCAGATAATCTTCCGGTGGAAAAGCGGAAAGCACTCCGTTTACCATGGAAGTGGAAAAAGAGTCTTTTATGGTAGGGATAATACAGGCAATCTCCGGCAGAGCAGTCAGTGCGGTGGGCTCCCTAAGGGTACTTGGTGCTTCTACAACGGCGGGCGAGGCATACTCTTTGGAGGAAACAAAGGTTCCTCTGTTGGGATGACGGGTGACGATGCCTTCTTCTTTTAACTCACTCAAAGCTTTGGAGACGGTGATGCGACTGACCCGGTATTGTTCCATGAGTGCACGTTCGGTTGGAATTTTGTCTCCCGGTTTTAGATAACCGTGTTCAATCTGCCCCAGAATATCGGATTTGATTTTTTGATATAAAGGTATCTCAGGAGGTACTTGCATAACATGCTCCTTTCGGGGAGTTTTTTTGTTGCTTTTTTTCTACTTATACGGTATCACAACAAGGCAGGAAAGTCAATGCATGGTATGCTATGTTTGTTATATGCAATTTGGATAAAATTATCATAAATTCTTTATTGCAAGCCACGAATATATAAATATTGCACAGAAAATATTGTAAAATAGTCATATTGATGGTATTGTTGAACATATAAAAGGTATAACAAATTATATAACAAATATGACAAAAGAGGTTATG
>JAILPF010000351.1 GCA_024699575.1 Acetatifactor sp.
AAACCCTACACATTATGCAGTCGCTATCAAATATGATCAGCAGATTGCAGATGCTCCGATTGTCCTGGCAAAAGGAGAAGATTATCTGGCGGCTCGAATCAAAGAGGTTGCCAGGGAAAATAAAATAGAAATTGTAGAAAATAAACCGTTAGCGAGAATGTTGTACGCTAACGTTGATGTCGGACAGGCAGTACCTCCCGAACTTTATCAGGCGGTCGCCGAAGTGCTTGCATTTGTATACCATCTGCAAGGGAAAATCTGATACATAGAGAAATAATATGAAAGGAGGAGAGAACATGGATGTTAGATTGCAGCGGACAGATGCCATAGTGGCAATTTACATTCTGATTGCATTTGCAATGTTAATCGTTCCTCTTCCGGCTGCTATTTTGGACGTATTTATGGCATTTAACATTGCTGTTGCATTTGTCATTCTTTTTGTCTGTATGTATACAAAGGAAGTGTTGGATATATCCTATTTCCCTACCATTCTTTTGTTTACAACAATCTTTAGAATTGCCATGAATGTTTCCTCAACCAGACTTATTTTGAAGACAGGTACTTCCGGTAATGTTGTCCGTACCTTTGGAGAGTTTGTCGGGGGTGGAGATTTAATCATTGGTGGAATCATCTTCATTATATTGATTTTGATTCAGTTTTTGGTCATTAACAAAGGTTCTGAACGTGTTGCAGAGGTAACGGCACGTTTTACACTGGATGCTATGCCGGGTAAACAGATGGCGATTGACGCCGACTTAAATACCGGTGCAATTGATGATAAGGAAGCTAAAATCAGACGTGACAAGATTCAGCTGGAATCCAGCTTTTTCGGTTCCATGGATGGTGCTGTGAAGTATGTCAAAGGAGATGCAATTGCCGGACTTTTGCTTACAGTGATTAACCTGGTGGGTGGCATTGCTATGGGCGTGTTGCGTCAGGGAATGGATGCAGGAAGTGCTTTGCAGAATTTTGGAGTACTTACTATCGGCGATGGATTGGTAAGCCAGATTCCCTCACTTCTGATATCGCTTTCCACTGGTATTCTTGTCACGAAAGGTGGAAAGGAAGCGGATTTTGGACCGACTATTATCAAACAGCTTTTCGGTGTTCCGAAGGTAATGTACCTTGTTGGTGCAGCGTTGAGTTTTCTGGGAATTTTTACCAAGCTTAACCCTGTGCTGTTTGTGGGAATGGGGATGCTGTTTGTAGTTGGTGGAAGAATGATTACGGGTAATCTGGAGACTGCAATGATTGAGAATGAGGTGGATGCAGAGGAAGTTGCTGCAGAGGAAATCAGACAGCCTGAAAATGTCAACAGTCTGTTGCAGGTTGACCCGATTGAGTTGGAGTTCGGTTATGGTATTATTCCGTTGGCAGATGTCAATCAGGGCGGTGATTTGCTCGACAGAGTTGTAATGATTCGTAGGCAGATTGCGCTGGAACTTGGTACAGTCGTTCCAATCATCCGCCTGAGAGATAATATTCAGCTGAATCCTAATCAATACATTATCAAAATAAAAGGAATTCAAGTCAGTGAGGGGGAAATCCTTTTTGACCATTATATGGCGATGAATCCCGGATATGTTGAGGAGGAAATCACAGGTATACCTACCTTTGAGCCTTCTTTCCACCTTCCTGCTCTCTGGATTACAGAGGGACAGAGAGAACGGGCAGAGAGTCTGGGATATACGGTCGTGGACCCGCCTTCCATTATTGCGACTCATTTGACAGAAATTATCAGAGAGTACATTTCTGAATTGCTTACACGTCAGGATGTACAGAGCCTCGTGAATAATCTGAAGGAGACCAATCCTTCCCTTGTGGAAGAACTGGTTCCCAAGCTCCTGGGAATTGGAGAAATACAGAAAGTTTTGCAGAATCTGTTAAAAGAGGGTATCTCCATTCGGGATCTTTTGAGTATAATGGAAACTCTGGCAGATTACGCTCCGACGACAAGGGATACAGATATTTTGACCGAATATGTTCGACAGGGCTTAAAACGAGCCATTTCCACGAAGTATTTTCCGGCTCATGAGACGACAAGCGTGGTAACACTTGATCCGAAAATTGAGCAGGAGATTATGGCAAGTGTGAAACAAACGGAGACAGGAGCATTCTTAAACCTTGATCCGGCAAGGGCAAGAGCGATTATCGATTCTGTCGGAAACGAAGTGAAAAAGATGGAAAATCTCGGTAAAAATCCGATTGTTATTACTTCTCCGATTGTCAGAATGTACTTTAAGCGTCTGACGGAAGATTATTATAGGGACCTGGTGGTTGTATCTTATAATGAGGTGGAATCTAACGTAGAATTACAGTCAGTAGGGATGGTGACAGCTTAATGATTATCAAAAAATTTGTTGGCAAAACTGAAGAAGAGGCCGTGGAGACAGCCAAAAAAGAACTGGGGAACGGCATAGTCATTATGAATGTCAAAACAGTGAAACATAAGGGCTTGAAATCCTTGTTCCGTTCCAGAATGACTGAGGTTACGGTTGCGCTTGAGGAGGAAAAGGAAGTTCTGGAAAGAATGTCCAGACGAACGGTACAAGTGGCTGATGAAAAACCGGTGCAGGCGACAGCACGTCTGAATCCTATCGTGCGCGGAGTAAGCTCCGAAAATATTGAAAAGAAATTAGACAGTCTTCAGACCTTGTTGGAAAATCAGTTTAAAAGCAGTCAGACTAAGCAGGAAGAGGCTGATGCTGTGCAACCTGCAAAAGCTCAGGAGGAAGAGAAGACTGAAGAAAAAAATGCAGAGAATCCTGCTTCGCAGGATGATAATCCGGAACAGGAAAAATTTATCAGGCTACTTTATAATACAATGATTGATAATGAAGTAGATGAAAAATATGTGAATCAAATATTGGATGAGAT
>JAILPF010000366.1 GCA_024699575.1 Acetatifactor sp.
AGACATGCCGGAATGATCAAATGCCACAGTATAGATATCTTGTGTGGTTTCCACACTTCAATGACACGAAAATATTCATCCGGAATCTTTTTGACAGAATCACGAATAACAATTGTTTGTTGAAAAAACAACACAATTGCAATTAAAAATACCTTTGGCAAATCGCCAATACCCATTACAACTATAATCACAGGTAAAAACACAACCTTCGGGAGTATATACAAAAAATTGAAAAGTTCACCTACACTGTCATTCACCTTAGGCTTATATCCCAAAATCAGTCCTGCCGGAAGTGAAAACAACATACCAAACAGGGTTCCAAGAAGTATTCTTGCAAGACTTATTCCAAAATGTGTCAACAGTGTTCCTTCTCCCAGCATATATGCCAAAGATTTACATGCCACAAATGGTGTCGGCAGACATTCTCTATTCAGAATAATACTTCCTATCTGCCAAATAATAACAACCTGTACAATTACATTAAGCCAGGACAGTGGTTTTCTTATTTTCATTTTTAACATAGCTCTCCATTATCATCTTTTTCATACTGTTCTTATTCACTTCATCGACCGCAAAGATTCTATTGATGCGACCACCTTCAGCATCAAACACAGCAATTCTATTTCCCCAGAACAATGCTTCATCTATATTGTGCGTTACCAGAACTGAAGAAATATTGTTTTCCTTCATATTATTTTTCAATTCACGCTGTAAATTTGCCCGAATCACAGGATCAAGCGCAGAAAAAGGTTCATCCAACAATAAAATATCCACATCGCACAGAATAGCTCTTCCAATCGCCACTCTCTGTTTCTGTCCACCGGATAACTGATTCGGATACTTATCAAGAAGCTTTTCGATTTTCAATTTTTGTGCCACCTCTATGATTTTTTCTTCATCAACTTTCTGCCTTTTTAATTTCAGCGGTAAAACCAGATTATTTCTGACCGTTTTCCATGGAAAAAGACCATAATTCTGAAAAATCATAGAAACCCTTGGCTCAGTTTCCTGTAAATGATTATGTATCACCTCTCCGGAATCAGCTTTTACCAATCCTGCAATTGTGTTTAAAAGTGTGGATTTTCCACATCCGGATCCACCGAGGACAACCAGACATTCTCCTTTTTTTAACTTAAGGTTAATATCCTTTAGAATAGTTGTTCTCTCTTTACCATGCTTATAGCTTACAGAAACGTTATTTAATTCAAGTATATTATTCATTTTTCCCTTCTTGTTTTATAAAACTATCATCTACAAGTTCTTCGTAAGTATATGGGCTATCAAGCAGCTTCTTGTCTACCATCCAGTTTTCAATCCTTGATACCAGTTCTTTTTCAGGAACAGCATTTTTGCTGAATATAGTTACAACATACTCGTCCTCCATACCTTCCGGTACATTTGCAATTTCCAAAACGCGTTCACGATATTTTTGAGGTGACTCATTGAGATGATTTACAGCCTGGCTGTATGCAGAAACAAATTTATCTACATTTTCGGAATGCTGTTTAATGTAATCTTCTCTAAAAGCAATGACCGTTTGAGACAAATTCTTATCAAGTGTTGTGTCATCAATCATGCATTTACATCCCTGCTTTATTGCATACTGCCCTAACGGTTCCGGTAACAACGCCATGTCAATGTCGTTTCCCTCTAAAAGCATTTCCATTCGAAGGGAAATTGATGGTACTGTGACTTTTTCAATCTTATTTTCATCTACACCAAGTTCCTCACAATAGGAATCAATAAGGAATTCAATCATGGTTCCTTCTGAAATAGCTATTTTTGCGCCTTCAATACTTCCTCCATCCTCATAATCACTGTTTGGAGAAGCAACCACCATAAACTGTCCTTCCGCAGGTTTCTCTCCCACTGCAAGCATTACGGTTTTCATAGAGCATCCACCCTTTGTCAATAGAGACTGTACAATCATATCCGTCATTACTACATCAATTTCACCGGCTTCCAAAGCTTTTGACTGGTCAGAAGCACTTGAAAATTCCACAAGTTCCACATCCAAACCACAATCTTCATATAGTCCATCATCAGATCCGATGTAAAGTGGCACACTGTCAACTGTGCTTAACACACCAACCTTGAGCTTATTATCCTTGTCTTTTCCACATCCTGTAATTACAGTTGTCATTAAAAACATAAGTCCCATAAGCACATATGCCGTCTTCTTTTTTTTACTAATATTCATTTTAAATTCCTCCTTATCAAGTAAACTATGCTAAGCTCAGCCGTCGCTTTCAGCTTTGGCTTCTTGGACTTTCATAGTAAAATATTATGTTATACAGAAAAAAATTTCTCCAGCTTTTCAACTGACTCACTGTTCATATAAGACATCCATTGGATTTGAGAATCTTTTAGAAAAACTACATATGTACAGCATCTGAAAACAAGTTCCGGATCATGAGTAATAACAAATACACTTTTGCCTCTCTCTTTCAAATTATTCAGTACTTCACAAACCGCTTTCATATTCCTCAAATCCAGTCCACTAGTCGGCTCATCAAAAACAAAAATTTCTTTATTTTGTACAATAGCGGTTGCAATTGCTGTCCTCTGCTTTTCTCCACCGGAAAGAGACATTGGATGTTCTTTTCGTTTCTTATAGAGATTAAATATCTCTAATACACGCTTTACTGTATCCTTATGCGAGTCCGTCTTTTGAATCTTTTTACTGATTCCCAGACTCATTTCTTTGAGAATGCTTTCACAAAACAACTGATTATTTACATCCTGAAAGATTTTGTAGGCTATTGTCCTCATTTTTTGTGACCTGTACTCTTTCCCTTTGTATCGGCATTTAGCATTTTTCATACGGATCAATCCACACAATGCATCTCCAAATGTAGATTTTCCGGCACCATTATTCCCCAGCACTGCAATAATTTCATTTTCCGGAAATTCAGCATGTGGAATATCAAGACTTGGCAAATCATTTTTGGGATAAAAATACACATATTGATCCAGGAT
>JAILPF010000382.1 GCA_024699575.1 Acetatifactor sp.
AATACCTCCGCATAGACAATTTCATCAAGTATCACTTTCGTATGCACACCACTATTATTAATCAGTACATATCTCTCTTCCGGCTCTTTTTCGTTTATGTTCTGTGAACTCCATTCATCTACAGCTCTATGAAGAACATCCGAAAACTTCCCATCATCAATTGGCTTAACAATATAATTAAACGCTCCCACATCAAATGCCTGGAACACATACTCCTCTACCGCAGTCACAAAAATGAGTATTACCTTCTTATCCTTTTTGCGTAATTCTCTAGCCGTTTCCATGCCATCTATTCCAGACATCTGTATATCTAAGAACAATATATCTATGGACTCATCCACTAAAAGTAATTCTTCTCCTGACTGAAAGAAAATAATCTCTGCATCCGGATACTGTTTTTCCACCTTATTTGCTATTAACTCCCTGATATCCTTTTCATCATCACAAATCGCTATACGCATGGACTCACTTCCTTTGTAATTCTTATACTGCTATTATATCGGAACTTGTATTATGTTTCGATACTAAGATGTTGTGAAACACCCTTTTTATGTTGTGAAATAAAAATGGGCGGCATCCATAATATACCATAGAATACCGCCCAATCTCTTTATGCTTTCATATCAAATCCTGTTATAGGACTCATTGTGGTGCTTAAAGAAGACATCTTTTTGATAAAACTGTCTGTAACACTCTTTAAGTCAGCACCTTTGAAAGTATACTCTTCCATTCTCTGCTCTGTTAGTTTCTCTTCTGACGCTTTCTTTTCAGCCTTTTTCTGTTTTTCTTTGTTCTCCTCGATTCTCTCAAGCCACTTATCGATATCCTCGTCCGTACCAGGAGTATCCGTGACTGTACAAGTATACATTGTGGTATATTCTTCGCCAAACTCAATAGAACAAGAAACTAATCGCCAACCTCTTGCACTTGCAGACTGTTGTGCTTGTTTTATATAGTCAGGGGCTTTAGAAAGCTCTCTTTCTAACCACTGACCTGTTTTCTCATCACTCATTGCTTTTCTTAACAATCCTGGTGTAACTGATACTGCCACATTATTCCCCGGTTTCAAACAACTATATTTGCCCATTAGGTAATTGGAATACTCTCTTACATTCTTATATCCACCAGCTTTGCCTGTACTATTCTGATAGCCGTTGCTGACTCTCATATTATTTCCTACCACTATAGCCATACTAATTACCTGTCCTTTCTAAATTTATACATCATAGATAGTGCCTATACTGAAAAGTCAAATCTGGCTCCCACCTTTTCACCTGACACTTTATCCCAGTTCACATTATTAATCTTTTCTACCAATTCTTCCTCTGATGAAGCCTCTAATACTACTTTCTTCACTGAAAATTCATCATTCTTCTTATAGGAATTTACTTTCTTTTCTTCGGCAGCCTTCTTCTCTTCAGTGCGCTTCTCCCGTAATTTTTCTATATAATCTTTTTGCTTTTCAGACATTTTCTCTAACTCTGCAAAGATTGACATACTGCCATCATCATTTATTGAAACAGCCAGTTTGTTTATGATTGCATTGTTTCCGTCACCTTTCTCCAATGCTCTCTCAAAGCCAAATTGCTCACAAATTCTCTCTGACATATCAATTATCGTCTTAACCCTGCGCATCTTTCCATTTGCATAATCTTCATTGTTTGCCATTTTTTCTAATTCTGCCTTAGAAAAAATAATTGAAAATTCCTTATCACTTTTGTCAAGTAACGCTCTTTTATCATCGCTTGCATCTGCGACAATAAAATCATAATCTCCATATGTTTTTCGAAGATTGTCCAAATAGTTTTTTGCCCGGCTCGACAGCTTATCTTCACTGGACTTTACTGCCTGTTCGGATGCCACTTTACTCTTTTCTTTAACCGCACCATCTTTTTTCTGCTGAACTGCATTTTCATAATATGTAGCTGCAGATGTTATTCCATGTGTTGTAACCATAATCATTCCTCCTTGAATTAACCATATGAAATCCGTTTCCCTGAAATCATGTAT
>JAILPF010000411.1 GCA_024699575.1 Acetatifactor sp.
TATATGGATCTAAAAGCTAGGAGGAATTGCAACAATGAAAAACAAAGTTCTATCTATCATGCTTGCATCTGTTATGGTTGTAAGCCTGATTGGCTGTGGCAGCTCAGCTGTGAGCGGTGTATCACAAGAGGATGCCCAGACCGAGGAAACCCAGGAAGCACAGACTGAGAAGAAGGAAGAGGAGACAGCTGCCGCTGAGTCAGCAGGCGATGCAAATGCAGAGCTGAACGTAATGCTGGAGACACCTGTCGAGTCATTGGATCCTCAGCAGGCTACCGACGGTACCTCATTTGAAGTAATTGCGGACTACACGGACGGACTTATGCAGATGGATGCCGACGGACAGGCAGTCAATGCATTGGCAGAGAGCGTAGACGTTTCTGATGACGGTTTGACTTATACATTCCACATTCGTCAGGACGCAAACTGGAGCAACGGCGAACCTGTCACTGCAGCAGATTTTGTATTTGCATGGCAGAGAGCAGTAGACCCGGAAATCGCTTCCGAGTATTCTTACATGCTCAGTGATATCGGACAGATCGTAAATGCACAGGATATCATCGATGGCAATAAAGACAAGAGTGAGCTTGGTGTAACAGCAGTGGACGAGAAAACTTTGGAAGTAAAGTTGAATGTTCCTGTCAGCTACTTCTTAAGCTTGATGTATTTCCCTACTTTCTATCCGGTTAATCAGGCATTCTGCGAAAGCTGCGGAGATACCTTTGCAACCAGTCCTGAGACAACGCTCTCCAACGGTGCATTCGTTCTGGATGAGTATCAGCCGGCTGCAACAACCATTCATCTGACTAAGAATGAAAATTACTACAATGCAGCAAATACAAAGCTTGCAGGCTTGAGCTATCAGGTAATTCAGGATTCCCAGCAGGCTCTGATGAGCTACCAGAACGGCGATCTGGATACAACACTGGTAAACGGTGAGCAGGTTGATCAGGTGAAGGATGACCCTGCATTCCGTGCAATCGGTGCCGGATATCTCTGGTACATCAGCCCTAACATGAAGGATGTTGAGGCACTTGCTAACCTGAATGTTCGTATGGCAATCACCATGGCGCTGAACCGCGAAGCGATTACAACAGACGTATTGAAGGACGGTTCCGCTCCTACTTACACAGCTGTTCCTATGGATTTCGCAGCAGGTCCCGATGGTTCCGATTTCTCCGCTGATCAGGTAAAATATGCGTACGCTTGCAGATTTGATGCAGAGGCAGCAGTGGACTTCTGGAACAAAGGTCTGGAAGAACTTGGCGTCAGCGAACTTACTTTGACCATGATTCATGATGCAGACGATGCTCCTATCAAGGTTGCACAGGTTGTAAAAGAACAGCTTGAGACCACTCTTCCCGGAATCACTGTAGAACTTCAGCAGATGCCTAAGAAAGAGCGTGTACAGCGTATGCAGGAGGGTGAATTCGAACTGGGACTTACCCGTTGGGGACCTGACTACGCAGACCCTATGACTTACCTTGGTATGTGGATTACCAACAACTCCAACAACTACGGTTTCTGGAGCAATGAGAAGTATGACAGTATTATTGCTGAGTGCACCACCGGTGAGATAGCAATGGATGCGACCGCACGTTGGGCAGCTCTTTATGATGCAGAGCAGATTGTAATGGAAGATGCAGTTATCTTCCCTCTTTACACACAGTGTAATGCAGAGCTGATTTCCACCAATGTATCCGGAATTGAGTTCCATCCTGTAGCTCTCAACAGAGTATACAAAAATGCATCAAAGAACTAATAGTTAGAAGCTAATATCACTGCGCAAGAGTGAGTAGTTCCCTTTCTTATTCGCTCTTGCGTAGTCTTTATTTTGGGGTGAACATGAGAAAATATATATTGAAGCGTGTGATCACAGCATTGTTTACATTGCTTGCCATCACACTAATTCTATTTATTTTGATGCAGCTGATGCCGGGATCGCCGTTCAATGATGAGAAGTTGAATGAGACCCAGAAAGCTGCTCTATATGCGAAGTACGGTTTGGATAAACCGATTGTTGTACAGTTTTTTAGATATGTGGGCAATATGTTCCGGGGGGACTTGGGTGTCAGCTATAAGATATCCAAGAACACACCTATTACACAGTTGATTGCAACCAGACTTCCCATCTCCATCGGAGTAGGATTTGCCGCAGTGTTCATCGGTGCACTGGTGGGACTTTTGCTGGGACTTTTGGCGGCGTTCAAAAAAGATACTTTTCTGGATACTCTGGCAACCATTATTTCAGTTATCGGTGTGTCAGTGCCCTCTTACGTGTTTGCACTGGCTCTGTCCTATCAGTTCGGATTTAAGTTTAAGTGGTTCCCGATGCTGTTTTCCGCCAAGGATATCATGGGATCCGGTGTGCTTCCCTCCATTTCCCTTTCTATGTTCACCATGGCATCCATTGCCAGGTTTACCAGAGCGGAGATGATTGAGGTGCTTGGTTCCGATTATATGCTACTTGCGGAATCAAAGGGACTTTCCGGAAATAAGCTGATTTTCAGCCATGCACTCAGAAATGCTTTGATTCCCATTATCACGGTGCTTGCACCTTTGGTGGTGGATTTGATGACAGGCTCCCTGGTAGTGGAGAAAATTTTCGCTATTCCGGGCGTGGGCTCTCTTTTGGTAAATGCCATTCAGTCGAATGACTACAACGTGGTCATCGCTCTCAGCTTTATCTACTCAGCGATGTACATTGGAATCATGCTGATGGTGGATATTCTTTACGGAGTCATTGACCCCAGAATTCGTGTGGCAAAGGAGGAAGGCTGAAATGTCAGATACAACGATTACAAACAAGCAGGCATATGTGCCTGTGGATGCGGACTTCCGGCTCAAAGAAAATGCAGCGGAAATTGAAGTGGATTCCAATTTTGCCTCTCAGAGTTTTTGGAAAGAAGTGATTGCCAGATTCTGGCGTAAGAAAAGTGCTGTGCTTGGATTAGTATTTGTACTGCTCATCACTTTCCTTGCATTTGTGGGTCCTTACATGAACGAGTACACCTACTCCGGGCAGGACTTAGCCAAGAAAAATCTGGCACCCAGAATTCCTTTGATTGAGTATACCGGTTTTTTTGACGGACATGAAAATATTGCAACGACTACCGGTACCAAGACAGTCAATTATTACTTTGAGAACAAGCTGGGTGATGTATTTTACTGGTTTGGAAGTGATAATTTCGGAAGAGACATTTGGACCAGAACATGGTCCGGCGCACAGGTCTCTTTGATTATCGCTATTGCGGCAGCGATTATCGATATGATTATCGGTATGAGTTATGGATTAATCTCCGGATATTTCGGGGGCAAAGTTGATATGGTTATGCAGAGATTTTTGGAGATTGCAAACGGCATTCCCAGACTTGTCATTGTGACTTTGCTTCTTTTAATTTTTAAACCAGGAATGCTGACAATCATCATTGCGCTGATGTTGACTGAATGGGTCGGCATGAGCAGAATTGCCAGAGCAGAGATGCTGAAGTTGAAGGAGCAGGAATTTGTCCTGGCTTCCAGAACTCTGGGAGCAGGAAGTATGCACATTATTTTCAGTGAGATTCTGCCCAACATCATCGGGCCTATCATTACGCAGGTAATGTTTTCTATTCCGACCGCAATTTTTACCGAAGCATTTTTGTCCTTTGTAGGACTGGGAATTCCGGTTCCAAGATGCTCGCTCGGATCACTGATATCAGAAGGATTTAACAGTTTTACTACCCATCCGTATCAGATTATTCCACCCATCATAGTCATGGCACTGTTGATGCTGAGCTTTAACCTGGTGGCTGATGGATTGCGTGAAGCATTGGATCCCAAGCTTAAGGAAATGTGAGGATGAGTATGAGCGAAGAAAAGAAACGTGAGAAAATTCTGGATGTCAAAGATTTGGACATCACTTTTGAAACTACCGCCGGCAAAGTTCATGCCATCCGCGGAATCAATATCGACCTGTATCAGGGAGAGACAGTTGCAATTGTAGGGGAATCCGGTTCCGGTAAATCCGTGACAATGAGAGCAGCCATGGGTATCCTGGCGAAGAATGCAGTGGTGAATCGAGGGGAAATTATTTATAGATACCGAGACAATATAGGCGGTATTGATTACAACCCTGATGAGGATGCGAACGCAGAGTGGAAAGAGGCGGATATCCTGAAAATGGATAAGGACTGGATTAGAAAACATATCAATGGCCGAAGAATGGCTATGGTATTCCAGGATCCCATGACAAGCCTTGACCCCACGATGACAATCG
>JAILPF010000467.1 GCA_024699575.1 Acetatifactor sp.
GCAGGTTATGCAGATTGTGCGTGATCTGGCGGGATATAGCTATGGCAGAAGTGACCTGGTACGCCGGGCCATGAGTAAGAAAAAGGCTTCGGTAATGGAGAAAGAGCGTCAAAACTTTATTTACGGTAATAAAGAAGAAAATGTTCCGGGCTGTATTGCAAGAGGAATTTCTGAAAAAATCGCAAATCAGATTTTTGATGAAATGACAGATTTTGCGAAGTATGCGTTTAACAAGTCGCATGCAGCGGCTTATGCAGTCGTAGCCTATCAGACCGCATTTTTAAAATACTATTATCCGGTAGAATTTATGGCAGCTTTGATGACTTCTGTCATCGATTTTCCAAACAAGGTTTCTGAATATATTTACCATTGCAGACAGATGGGAATTGAAATTCTTCCGCCGGATATCAATGAAGGGTTTGCAGATTTCTCAGTTACAGGAACCAACATCCGCTATGGAATGGCAGCAATTAAAGGCTTAGGCAGACCTGTTATTGAGACAATTGTAGAAGAGCGGGAGAAAAATGGCGCTTTTTCCCATATGAAAGATATGGCAACCAGACTTTCCGGAAAAGAAATGAATAAGCGAACCTTTGAAAGTCTGATAAAGGCTGGAGCTTTGGATTCTCTGCCAGGCACCAGACGTCAGAAAATGAGTATTTATGCCCAGCTGTTAGAGGGGGTAAATCAGGAACGGAAAAATAATTTTGCCGGACAGCTCAGTCTGTTTGATTTTGCAACAGAAGAGACCAAGGCAGAATACGATATTACCTTTCCTAATGTTGGGGAATACGAAAAAGGCCAACTGCTTTCCTTTGAAAAGGAAGTCCTTGGAATTTATATTAGTGGACATCCTCTCGAAGAATACGAAGGAATGTGGAAAAAGAATATTACACACAGTACACTGGATTTTACCCTGGATGAAGAAGGAAATGTCAAAGTAAAGGATGGTGCCATTGAAACTATAGGTGGTATGATTGCGGGCAAGACAATCAAGACGACGCGAACAAACAGCCAGATGGCCTTCCTTACCCTGGAAGATTTGGTGGGTACAGTTGAAGTTATTGTTTTTCCAAGAGACTATGAAAACTATCGGAGTCTTTTGACCGAAGAACGTAAAGTGTTTATCCGTGGAAAAGTAACCTCAGAGGAAGAAAAAGATGCAAAGCTGATTTGCCAGAAAATCATTCCATTTGAAGATGTTCCACGCGAGTTGTGGATAAGATTCCCAAACAAGAATGAATTTGTGGAAAATGAACAAAAGCTATATGACCTTTTAAGCGATTGTGACGGAAAGGATGTAATCTGCATCTATTTAGAGGAGGAAAAAGCGATAAAAAGACTGCCTAAAAGCCGCAGTTGTGAGGCAAATCGAGAACTCATGGCGAAACTCTCCGAAATTTTTGGTGAAAAAAATGTCCGTTTGAAGGAAATGAGTATTGAAAAAAATGTATAAAACGGTTAGAATATAGCTTGTGATAAAGAGAATGGAGGATGATGACATATGGCAGGAAAGGTTAAAACAATCGGTGTTTTGACAAGTGGCGGAGATGCACCGGGAATGAATGCTACGATTCGTGCGGTAGTTCGTACTGCATTAGCAAAAGGAATGAAGGTTAAAGGAATTAAAAGGGGTTACAGCGGACTTTTGGATGAAGAGATTGTAGATATGGATGCCAAGAGCGTGTCTGATATTATTCAGCGCGGTGGCACTATTTTATATACAGCACGTTGTCACAGATTCCGTGAACCGGAATGGCAGCAGAAGGGTGCCGAGATTTGTCGTAAGCATGGAATTGACGGTATCGTAGTTATTGGTGGTGACGGTTCTTTCCGTGGTGCGAGCAAACTTGCAGCAAACGGCATTAACACAATCGGAATTCCGGGTACAATAGATCTGGATATTTCTTGCACCGATTACACAATTGGTTTTGATACAGCAATCAATACAGCAATGGAAGCTATCGATAAAATCCGCGATACTTCTACATCCCATGAGCGTTGCAGCATTATTGAAGTAATGGGTAGAAAAGCCGGTTATATTGCACTCTGGTGTGGTATAGCTAATGGCGCAGAAGAAGTGCTTACTTATGAAAAATATGATGGTGATGAACAGCGTATTATTGACAGCGTTTTAGAGAGAAAGAAAGTTGGAAAGAAGCATCATATTATCGTAAATGCAGAGGGCGTAGGTGACTCTGAGGGACTGGCCAAGAGAATTGAGGCAGCTACCGGAGTAGAGACCAGAGCAACCGTTATCGGACATATCCAGCGTGGTGGTAGCCCAACCTGTAAGGACAGAGTATATGCGTCTGTTATGGGTGCAAAAGCTGTAGACCTTCTGGAAGAGGGTAAATCAAATCGTGTTATAGCTTATAAGAATGGTGAATTTGTTGATTATGATATCGAAGAAGCACTCGCTATGACAAAGGATTTGGATGAGTATATGTACAATATGGCAAGAAGATTGTCAAGATAACTTGCAGTTTGTCGAGATGGTGAAATAAAAAAACAAGTAGTTAGCCCTGCAGTATCTAGTTTCTATTTTGTTTGCAGCAAGTTCCTCCTCATCTAACTCTTAAGAAATACTAATAGAC
>JAILPF010000477.1 GCA_024699575.1 Acetatifactor sp.
TGCTGGAAATGCCATATCGTCCACCTCTTAAGGACAGTGGCGAGGCGGGGGAAAAGGCATACACCTATCGTCTCGGTGGACCGACCTGCCTTGCAGGGGATATCATCGGCGACTATTCTTTTGAACAGGAGCTCAGAGAAGGCGACAGACTGGTTTTTGAAGATATGGCGATTTATTCCATGGTAAAAAACAATACCTTTAATGGAATGCCGCTTCCTGCAATTGCCATCCGGGACGCAAGCGGTGACTGCAGAATCTGGAAGGAATTCGGATACGAAGATTTTAAATGCAGACTGTGATGTTTATCAGTTTTTCGCATATCCTTGAAATAAGAGATTTTTATTTTGAGGTGCGACTTGCGAGAAAAACAAAACAATATTTTATGGTACATTGCATTGCCACTTCTGGTGGGCATTATTTCAGGTCTGTGGGGAAGAAACGGTATGCGGGAGTTTGAAAATATGAATCAACCTCCATTGTCTCCACCGGGCTGGGTATTCCCGATTGTCTGGATAATTTTGTACATACTTATGGGGGTTGCAAGCTATCTGGTAGCACAATCGGGAGAAAAAGGCAGAGGAGAAGCTATATTTTTTTATCTGCTACAGCTCGTTGTTAATTTCTTTTGGACTCCCATTTTCTTTGTGGCAGGCTGGTACTTGTTTGCATTTTTCTGGCTGATTCTTTTATGGGTATTGATTTATGCCTGCATCCAAAGGTTTTACCCGATTGACAAAAGAGCTTCGTATCTGATGCTTCCGTATCTTGCGTGGGTAACCTTTGCGGGATACTTAAACTTTAGTGTTTTTCTGCTGAATTAAGCATGTTAAAATCCGTTGCTTGAGGCAACCGCCTTTGTTACCTTACAATCGTGGTATCAAAAGCAGGAGGAAAGAACGATGTTAAATGAAAATATAAGAGAATACAGAAAGCAAAAAGGTTTCTCCCAGGAACAGCTGGCAGTGCGCCTGAATGTGGTGCGTCAGACTGTTTCAAAATGGGAGAAGGGACTGTCGGTGCCGGATGCAGAACTTTTGGCAGAGATGGCAGAGGTTCTGAACGTAAAAGTGAGTGACCTGCTTGGGCAGGTCAGTGTGACTGAGGAAGAAGATGACTCCCGGCAAACTATTGCAGAGGAATTGGCAAAATTAAACGAACTTTTAGCACTTCATAGTAGCCAAAGCAAGCAGTTTCGCAAGAAAGTTGGAGAGTGGGTGCTGATTGCGTTGCTGATTGCTTTGGTGTGTGCAGTTTTTCCCAAATGGACTGCGATTTTCCATGAATTTGGGCAGAATTTATATCATATGACACATTAAAATAAAACCACTTCGATATCCTAATGGAATGCGGAGTGGTTTTTCTCTGCTGAAAAGGTAAACTGTTATTAGCTTTCGTAGATAGGTTCAAAATCATCGGGACCGTGTCCACACAGAGGGCAGGAGAAATCCGTGGGAAGCTCGGCACCTTCATAGATGTATCCGCAGATGGTGCACTTCCATCCGACGATTTTTTTCTCGGGAGTCTTAGCAGGAGCCTTGGGCTTTACATGATCCTGATAATCTGCATAGGTGAGGGGAGCATTATCGCTTAGAACCTTGGCGTCAATCACCTCTCCGATAAAGAGAGTATGTGTCCCCAAATCTTGGCTGCTTACCACTTTACAGCTGATGACTGCACAAGCCTGCCAGCCCAGATAGGGAATACCATTTGCATCGAGAGGGCATTGCATCGCTGCGAATTTGTCCACATCTCTGCCGGACTGGAAGCCGAAATGCTTGATGGTTTCAAAGGTACAGGTCTGGTCTAACAATGTGGCAGTAAACATTCCGCTTTCTTTGATGAGGTCACAGGTGAAATTACCATTGTTTACAGCAACAGCGACTCTTGTAGGGTCTGATGCAACCTGAATACAGGTGTTGGTGATACAGCCGTTAGCCCGTTCACAGGACTTGGTGGCCAACATGAAAACGCCATAAGTGAGTTTGTAAAATGCTTTTTGATCCATAGTACCCTCCTTTGAATTTTTTTAATAATTTTTGTTGATTTAGTATACCATAAAAACAAGAGCAAAGTAAACGTTTACACCGATGATAGGCCCCGATTTATTGTTGAAAGTGTTTCTGACATAGAATATAATATTAACGAGGATAATCGTAAAGATATATGGGGATAGAAAGGGTGGATATCATGATTGTATATCATGGAAGTAATGTGGAAGTTAGACAACCGCAGTTGCTGAAGATACAGCGTGAACTGGACTTTGGAAAAGGCTTTTACACTACTAGTGATTTAGAACAGGCTAAATCGTGGGCGCAGCGTTCCGCTCGAATTCGTGGAACAGAGAAAGCGTATGTGTCTTGTTATGAAATAGATGAAGGGAAACTTAAGAAACTGAACATACTTAAATTTGAAAAGGCTGATTTGCCCTGGCTTGAGTATGTGTCTGCGAATAGAAAAGGGATTTCAATGCAGGATGATTATGACATGGTGGTAGGACCGGTTGCGGATGACCAAACGTTTCCAACAATTTTGCTGTTTTTGGATGGATATTTGGACGCTGAAAGCACGATTAAGCGCTTGCTGCCACAAAAGCTGAAAGATCAATTTGTTTTTAAGACTGAGAGGGCAATTGAACTTTTAAAGTGCGTGGAGGTTAAGACGGTATGACCAAGAATGTGTATTTTGCAGTTGATTATTATGACAGGCAAGTGATTCAATGTATTATTGATAAATATGGGATGAAGCCGATGGATGCGGTCAGGAGTTTTTTGTCGTCAAAGACCCATGAGATGTTGGAAAACGCAGAATATGGTTTACTAAGCTTCCCTGAGCGGGCAGTGTTTGATATGTGGGAAGCAGAGCAGGTTACCGGAGACCCAAGAAATTCTGCGTACATTAGAGGTGAGTGATATGACGGAGGAATTGAAATTCTTTATTCTTTTAATCGAGAATTATGCGTATGAAAAAAATCGTCCAACGGGGGATGTACTTCGTGAGTGGGATGAGAAAGGTATTACGCAGGAAATATATGATGGATACTGGCAGTATCATCAGGAAGCAATTCAAAATGCGTATACAGACATCGATAGCCTGATGGCTACCGGAAAGCATGCATGGTGATGTAAAAAGACTGGGGAAAAGAGGCTGTAAAAATATTCCGATGCTACGGAGTGTTTTTACAGCCTTGTATTTTCTCTCTTGCTCAAGAAAAGGACAAATGCGATAAGGCTTTCTAGAATTCCGCCACCTTTAGGCAGAAATAGGTTCCGGGTTTGATGGCATCATCGTCATAGTAGAAGAGTCCGATTTTGTCAAAGCGAAGCTTACGGTGGAAGTCGTAAGAAACCAACGTATCGTAGGCCTTCTGATATTGCTCGAAGGAAGCACCGCCCAGAGCCACAGTCATGTGAAAGACATAATCATTGTCATGCTCGGCGGGGCAGGAACCAAAGCGTTCTTCCAGACGTCGGAACAATTCTTTCTGCAGGTGGTCCAGTGTTTCTGAACGAATGGCACGGATGCTCATGCAGCCCGAAGGAGTGCCGCCCAAGACATTGGACGGGAGTACTTCCAATATGTCAAATTCCACCTCAACGGGAGCAAATCCTTTTGCAAACTCATCAAAGAAACTTTCTATTTCTTCCAGACCGGGGATGGAGAAAGGCTGCTTGAGTGAGACATGCTGTGGCAGTCTTGCCATTTCGAAGCCCACATTACCGGCTTTGTGTGCTTCAAGCATGATTCTCCTACCATAGTTTTCTGCGTTTACATCTGCAATGAGTACGATTGTTGCTTTCATTTTAAATCCCCTCCATTTTCTTGAATCAAAGCCACTAAATTCATCACATCCATTTCTCCCATGTCCTGCTTATCAGCTTCTGCATCCCGTTGCCTTACGGATATGGAGTGGTTTCGCTGTTCTTTTTCCCCAACGATAATCATGTAGGGAACTTTATCCATTCTTGCTTCGCGTATCTTGTAGCCCAGCTTTTCGTCGCGGCTATCCAATTCAACACGGATACCGGCCGACTGTAATTCGCTTAGTATCTCTTTTGCATAATCCAGATATCGGTCGGAGACAGGCAGTACCTTTATCTGCACGGGAGCAAGCCATATCGGGAATTTTCCGGCGTAATGCTCAATCAGAATTCCCAGAAATCTGTCAATGGAACCGAACACAACTCGGTGAAGCATGATAGGACGGTGCTTCTGACCATCTTCCCCGACATAATCCAACTCAAATCGCTGTGGAAGCTGGAAGTCCAGCTGAATCGTTCCGCACTGCCACGTTCTTCCGATGGAATCCTTCACATGAAAATCCAGTTTGGGCCCATAGAAGGCGCCATCTCCCTCGTTGATGCTATAGGATTTCCCCATTCCTTCCACCGCAGCCTTGAGGGAACTGATTGCAAGAGCCCAGTCCTCGTCACTTCCGATGGAATTTTCCGGTCTCGTGGAGAGTTCAATTTTGTAAGGAAAGCCGAATTTAGAATATACTTCGTCAATCAATCTCATGACTCCCTGAATCTCGGCCTGCACCTGGTCTTTGCGCATAAAGATATGAGCATCATCCTGCGTAAAGCATCTTGCACGCATCAATCCATGCAGCGTTCCGGATTTCTCTGCCCTGTGAACGATTCCGAGTTCGCCGACCCGCATTGGAAACTCTTTGTAAGAGTGGGGCTTTGATTTGTACACCAGCATGCCGCCGGGGCAGTTCATAGGTTTGATAGCGTAATCTATATTATCTACATTCGTCGTGTACATGTTGTCCCGATAATGCTCCCAATGCCCGGATTTCTCCCAGAGCTCTCTCGTCAGCATAATCGGCGTGGAGATTTCCTCATACCCCTCTCTGGCATGAATGCTCCTCCAGTAATCAATCAGCAGATTTTTCAAAATTAAGCCTTTGGGGAAATAGAAGGGAAGTCCCGGCCCCTCTTCCATCAGCGCAAAAAGTTCCAATTCTTTTCCTAATTTTCGGTGGTCTCTGGCTTTTGCCTCCTCAAGCTGGTGCAGATACTCCTCCAGCATGGAGAACTTGGGAAAAGAGATTCCATAGATTCTCGTAAGCATTTGATTGTGTTCATCTCCACGCCAGTAGGCACCGGCTACGGAGAGCAGCTTGATTGCTTTTATTTGGCTGAGATTTTGGATATGTGGACCTGAACAAAACTCTGCATAATCCCCCTGCCTGTAGAATGTAATGCGTGCACTGTCCGGCAGCTCCCTTATCAGCTCCAGCTTGAAGGGCTCCTGTTTTTCCTCCATGTAAACAATTGCCACTTCCTTTGACATTTCATAGACCTGAAGGGAAAGGGATTCTTTTACAATGCGGCGCATTTCTTCCTCAACGGCATTAAGATGTTCTTCCGAAAAAGGAAAATCAAAGGCAAAATCATAGTAGAATCCATTTTCGATTGCAGGACCGATGGCGCACTTGGCAGCAGGATACAGACGTTTGACCGCCTGAGCCAGCACATGGGCGCTGGAATGCCAGAATGCCCGCTTCCCCTCCTTGCTGTCAAAGGGTACATCCATTACAACTTGATTATTTTGTAGAACTTTCATCATGTGTTGCTCCTTTCTAAAAAACGATTGGTTAATAGTTGCAACAACATAAGAAAAGCACCCAAAGACCTTACGGTCTTAAGGGTGCTGTCTGCACGGTTCCACCTTAACTTTTCACTTCAGATTCTGACAAATCCTATCCTTTAACGCAGGCATACGGTAATACTTACTGACATTTCGGTATTACAGCTCTGGAATGGTTTTCGTCTGTATTCTTCATAAGTGGCTTCCACCAAATGTCACTCTCTCTGGATGATTCCTTGCAAACTACTCTTTTCCGTCAATGCTTTTCTTATGTTATTGACATAAAGATAACAGAGGTAAGGTACTGTGTCAATAAAAATTTCTAACAAGTTACAAGAGTGCCTTTCAATCGTCAGATAGACGTGGTACAATTTAGTTGGGAAGAATTTTGGGGACACAGCTTTTGCTGTTATGTAATGTAAAAGGGAGAACTGAATATGGACTTGGGGCTTGACAGAGTACAGACCGGAGCGCGTGGGACCGCTCATAAAAAGGGGTTGCGGGCAATCATTATCAGTATGATTGTCCTATTTGGCATGTATTGCACAGCAGTTTATTTTCTGGTCAGTGCAGCATTGGTACCTTCCTTTATGGAAAAGCTGGATGCTTTTGAGGAGATTACCAGAAAGTGTTATGTCAAGCAGGTGCAGACGGTGGATATTTATCAAAACAGAAAGACTGCGCTTTCTGAGACGCAGCTTTGGTATCAACAAACCGAGTCTGTCAAATTACAGGTGACTTCCGAGGATGGATACGAGCTGGTTGCAAGAGAATTTATTCCTG
>JAILPF010000508.1 GCA_024699575.1 Acetatifactor sp.
TAACCCCTTGTGATATGTTGATTATATACTATATCCCACTCGACAAATAGCCTTTTATGTTTCCGAAAACAGACAATTTGTGAGATAACACATTTACTTCTTTCCTCCACTGTGATACACTCTTGAAAAAGCGAACGCTGAGAAAATTCGGAGGAGCTGTCATGAAAAATGTAGATTCCATTTTACTATCTGCCAACGGAGAAGTACTTGAAAAAACCGAATCCCCCTGGCAACAGACCTACACAGATGACACCATGAAGGTCGTACATGTCAACGACAATTCCAAATCGTCTGATTTATATATGCATTATTGTGGAATTTCCTCCTGTGAGCCGGATCACTCTTTTGGTCCGGCAGTGCGGGATCACTATGTCATTCACTACATTATTAACGGAGAAGGCACACTCACTATCGGCGACAATGAATATCATCTTCATGCGAAACAAGGGTTTCTTCTGTGTCCCGGTGTTATTTCACAGTACAAAGCAAGTCACACCAATCCCTGGGAGTATGTGTGGGTCGGTTTTCATGGATTAAATGCTAAAATGTATCTGGAGCAGGCTGCTCTGAATGAAAATAACCCGGTCTTTACTTATGAAAAAGGCAATGCCGTCAAATCCTGTTTACAGGAAATGGTAAACACCTATGACAATTATAAATACGCAAGTAACCTTCGTCTGCAATCTCTTCTCTATCTTTTATTGGCAGAGCTGGTAGAAAACTCAACCTCCGCTCTTCCCGTAGAGCACAGACCGGTACAATATCGTTACATTCAAAAAGCAATTTCCTTCATTCAAATGAACTATATGGATGATTTAACCGTTGCGAGCCTGTCCGATTATGTGGGGCTGGACAGAAGCTACCTTTGCTCCATTTTCAAAAAGTTTTTAAATACTCCTCCCCAGACATATATTGCAAAATATCGAATTAATAAGGCTTGTGAGTTATTGAAAAACTCTTCCTGTTCTATCAGTGAAGTCGCAATGATGGTCGGTTATAAAGATCCTGTTGTTTTTCAGAAATTTTTCAAAAATATAACCGGGATGTCGCCACGCCAATATCGCAAAGAAGCGTAAATTTTAACTGCTATAAGCAAAAAAATACTGCCACCGGACCAAAATCTGATGGCAGTTTTTTTCTTATCTACTTGATTACTCCAATATTTTAATACAATCAATATCAGGTGCCCACCCTGCTTCATTGTGGAAGCAAAGGGTATTTGACCCTGCTTGCAATTCCAATGAAACCGTCAGAGTACCTAACGTAGTCCAATTGTCTCCGGTGGGCGGAAATTCAATCTTAATATCCTCACCATCGTTCACAGCTATCTTCACACTTCTCGTCTCCTTTGTAATATATGTGATTTCAACTGTGTACGTTCCATCTGACGGAACTTCTACATTTTCGATGTATAATTTTCCACCTTCTTTGCCGATATATCCAACCTTGCGTCCACCCATACATTCAGGTACATCCATATCTATCAACGCGTTGCCTTCCAGTCTTCCATTCTCTGCCTGATAATAACCATCCACACCATCCGGTATCGGTTCCGGCTCTACATACACCACGGGCAGCACTTCTTCAATGATGTCCATCTCTTTTTCATCAGCCTCAACAGTCACATCTCCTAAAGTCAGCCACCCGTCGTCAGCCTGTCCTTCGCTGGCAAACCACAAAAGTTTTCCGCCCTGCAAAGGGTTGGCTACTTTCATGCACAATGTGTAATCTCCTCCACCGAGCCTATGGTTTTCCACCGTATGCTTAAATGTCACCGCAGCACCATCTGCCTCAATAGCAGACAAATCCCAATCCGTTTTCCATCTCGCCACAAGCTGCTCTCCCTGTTTCATACCAAGCATAACCGGCCATTTGGTATGATCATAATAAAACGGAGCAACACCGATATTTTTTATCTCCACACTCACTTCTAGGGGAGATTCATCTATTTTTTCGCAGAAAACAGCGTTAACTACCTGCAGGTCATATCCCAGCCCGTCGGATGCTTTTACTGCATTTTCACGCACTTCATCCTGATAAATTTTGATGCGGTCACACATTAGCCAGGTCGGGTGTGCCTCTAAGACACAGCTGTCCCAGTTTTGTCTTCCCTCATTTTCAATCCACTCGGGATACTCGGGAGTGTCTTTAAATAATCCTTCCTGAATAGGTGGATAGACTTCTCCGCCGATACAGTTGGTTTTCCATCTGTCGTTCTCACCAAGATTGATCAGTTTTTGTCCATAGCTCCAGTCCTGTCCTCCCGCCTCGGCAGTCAACGTGGCATAGGCAAAAGAGTCATCATGATATCCCACATCAAATGCTGCATTGTCTACTCCCGCCTTCGGTTCTCGGACACACAGAGGAGTAATGTCAAATGCTTCCTCAAAAGCTGTCAGGACTTCCGTATATACCTCAGCCGGTATGCTCCAATCTTCTTTTCCGTCGGATGTATCCTCATCAAACGGCCAGTTATGCCATTCTCCCCAGAAACCGAGAAGCCCCTCGGTGATAAATCCGATTCTGGGATCCCCATCATATTTTGCTCCGAATGCTTTGATGAAGTTTGTCATAGATTATCTCAGGTTTTCATCCTCGTAATCAGGGCATAAACCTCCGCCTCCCAAATCATCCGGCTCATTGTAAGGTTTCATCTCCAGACCTTTATCAATCAAGAATTGCGGCACGCCGGTCTCTAATCCGGGATAATCATAGTAGAACCTCAGCACAGCCTGATTCCCCTGTTCTGCTGCCATATTCAATTTTTCCTCCAGCGCTGTCCAGTCAAAAATATTCATACTAACCTGAACAGCATTCACCGGCAGGTAAAACCATTCCATACTATGTGGGAAATCCGTTGTGCTACCTTGAAACGGAATAAATCCCTTCAACGGATTGCCGCTTTTTGCGACACCCACAGGAATATTGTGTGTGATTGGAGTCAATACAAATTCCTCTTCTTTCTGTATATTTTTCACAGTATCATCCGCCTTTTCTGCCTCTGTGGCGGGGGTATCCCCACATCCGTAAATTGATGTTGAAATCATAGTCACTGTAAGTAATATGCCGGCCAATCTTTTTTTTCATAACTTGTAACCACACCTTTCTTTCCCCCCTGGAATAGCAATATTATAGCTTAAATCTCCTTGCTGTGACAGACACGGATGTAACTGAAAACAGATAATTT
Source organism: Acetatifactor sp. (assembly GCA_024699575.1). Classification (GTDB taxonomy): domain Bacteria; phylum Bacillota; class Clostridia; order Lachnospirales; family Lachnospiraceae; genus Acetatifactor. The sequence continues at coordinate 3,188 of JAILPF010000508.1, forward strand.
GTGGTCGCTTGTTTTCCTTGCTCGCTATAAAAAGGAGCATATCGCTCAGCGCGATATGCTCCTTCAAATACCTTATTGGTCTACACTGTAGTTAGGTGCTTCCTTTGTGATATGAATATCATGAGGATGGCTCTCCTTTAAAGAAGCTGCGGAAATCTTAACAAATCTTCCCGTCTCCTTCAGAGTCTCGATGTTGTTTGCTCCGCAGTATCCCATACCGGAACGCAAACCACCAAGAAGCTGGAATACTGTATCCTCAACGCTTCCCTTGTATGCCACACGACCTTCTACACCTTCCGGAACAAGTTTCTTCGCATTTTCCTGGAAGTAACGATCCTTACTTCCATTCTCCATTGCTGCGATGGAGCCCATTCCTCTGTATACTTTATATTTTCTTCCCTGGAACAATTCGTAATCTCCGGGGCTCTCTTCACATCCTGCAAACATGCTACCCATCATGCAGACATTTCCACCTGCTGCAATAGCCTTGGTAACGTCTCCGGAATACTTGATACCACCATCCGCAATGATAGGCACGCCGTATTCTTTTGCAACTTTGTAGCAATCCATGATTGCACTGATTTGCGGGACACCGATTCCTGCAACCACACGTGTGGTACAGATAGATCCCGGTCCGATACCTACCTTAACAGCATCTGCGCCGCTCTCAATCAATGCCTTGGTAGCTTCACCTGTAGCAACATTTCCTGCGATTACCTGTAAATCCGGATATTTCTCTTTGATCATCTTCAGACAGTTCAATACATTCTGTGAATGACCGTGTGCGGAATCCAGTACAATAACGTCAACCTTTGCATCAACAAGTGCTGCAACTCTATCCAATACGTTGGCTGTAATGCCTACGCCCGCACCACAGAGAAGTCTTCCCTGCGCATCCTTTGCAGCCAAAGGATACTTGATGGTCTTTTCTATGTCCTTAATGGTAATCAAACCTTTTAAATTAAAGTCATCATCCACAATAGGAAGCTTTTCTTTTCTTGCCTTTGCCAAAATCTGCTTTGCTTCCTCAAGGGTGATTCCCTCTTTTGCTGTAATCAGACCTTCACTGGTCATGGACTCTTTGATTTTCTTAGTAAAATCTGTCTCAAACTTAAGATCACGATTGGTAATAATACCAACCAATTTACGTCCCTCTGTGATAGGAACACCGGAAATTCTGAATTTAGCCATCAATGCGTCAGCATCTGCCAATGTATGTTCAGGGGTCAAAGAAAAGGGATCTGTGATGACACCATTTTCCGAACGTTTTACCTTGTCCACCTCTTCAGCCTGAGCCTCGATAGACATGTTCTTGTGGATAATACCGATACCACCCTGTCTAGCCATTGCAATCGCCATGCGGTGCTCGGTAACGGTGTCCATTCCTGCACTCATAATAGGAATGTTCAGCTTGATTTTCTTTGTCAGCCAGGTAGTCAAATCTACCTGATTAGGAATTACCTGTGAATATGCAGGGATTAATAGTACGTCATCAAAGGTAATACCTTCAGAAATAATCTGTCCCATTTTCTTTCCTCCTAATATTTTGTTTTGTCTCGTTCCGTTCTGTCGCTTCGTCACGTTTGCAAATGAGTTTAACAAAGTTTAACTTCTCTGTCAATCACCATCTATACAAAAATATTAGTCCAGAAAGACCTTTCTCGGTGCAACATTTCGCAAGATTTTCAGCATGCTCTCTGACGGGTTTAAAATTACTTTTTCGCCGCCTTCATAATACATAACATATCTTAAATCCGGCTGTAATTCTTCACCTACGCTGTAATCTTTCACAGTAGCCTGACGGTTCCTGTAATTATCCAGATGGTAAGATTTTATCGGTGCCAGAATCTCGATTCTATCCACACTGTAGGTCGCCACGCGTTTACGTTTTACCTGGTTCATAATCTTATCCACAGTAATTTCTTTGTCCAGATACAGATATTCGTATTCCAGATTCGTATTTCGCTTCACAAAATATGCTCCAACTCCTGTCGCTATCGCTGCGATAAAAGCATATCCCATTACGACTCCCGCAAGGAAAAATATAACGGTGAGAATCACCAACAATACATAACCAACCTTTGCCAAGGGAGATTGTTTTGCCTTCACAAGGCACTCTACATAACTGTCACTCATATTCGCCTTCTCCATTCCGAAACGCTCAAATCTTAATCGTCCTGCGTTTCCCGTTTCTCATACAGTTAATCATATAACATCTGAAAGCGAGTTGCAAGAATTTATGTTTTTTTAATAATCTGTGCATCCGACGTTTATTGACTTTCGCAAGTATACTCCTTATTATAAGTAGAGTAAGTTTTTTAACCCGATTAATACAGGAAAGGACGGTCACTACAATGCCGGTAATGGACGAATTTAAAGAAGAGCGTGAGCGAATCAAAAGCGCTCCCTTTTCAGAGAAACTGAAATATTTTTGGAGTTATTATAAATTTCATACGCTGGGAGCAATCGCCGCAATTATTTTAGGTAGTGTCCTGATACATGATATTACCTCCCAGAAAGATACCATTTTCTTTGCTGCAATATTAAATAGCGTAGATATGACAGAACAAAGCGCCGAGGACTTTAAAGAATACTTCCTCACCTTTTCGGGCCTTGATACAGAGCAAGGTTCTGTATTGATTGACAGCACACTGACTATCGAAGAGACGCCCACCTCTGAATTAAGTATGGCTGCTGCCCAGCGAATGATGGTATATACATCCACAGGAGAGCTGGATGCCATTGTTGGAGGTTCCGATGTTTTTGGTCAGTATGCAGT
>JAILPF010000562.1 GCA_024699575.1 Acetatifactor sp.
TATATGCTGTTGCTGTCAGCCTCTTTCTGGATCCCAATTCCCTGGCTCCCGGAGGGGTAACGGGTATCGCAATTATTTTGAATCGTCTGATTCATGTGGAAACAGGTACATTGATTTTCTTGATTAATATTCCGATTATGATTCTGGGAATATGGAAATTCGGTATCAGGTTTATTTTATCCACACTCTACTGTATCGCAGTGATTTCCTTTGGAACCAACATGCTTGCGCCATTAGGTGCGGCTACGCATGATCCGCTTTTGGCTGCGGTTGTCGGAGGGGCTTTGACTGCTTTGGCAATCGGATGGACATTTAAAGCCGGTGCGACCACAGGCGGAACAGATATTATTGTCAAAGTTTTGAGATTACATTTTCCGCATCTAAAGACAGGTTCCATCTTTCTGGCAACAGACTTGACGATTGTTACTTGTTCGGCTATTGCTTTTCGGGATTTAAACAAAGCGCTTTATGCGGGAATGGTGGTATTCATTACATCCGTGCTTCTTGATATTGTGCTTTATGGACGTGACGGTGCAAAGCTGATTTACATTATCAGTGATTATTCCAATAATATCACGAAAAGACTGTTGGATGAGTTGGATCTTGGAGTAACACATGTCAGAGGAAGCGGTGCATACAGTGGAAAAGATAAAAATGTGATTATGTGTGTTATGCGTAAGCAATTGTCTCCGAAGGTAGAAGAAATTGTGAAAGAAGAGGACCCTCTGGCATTTATGATTGTAACCAGTGCGACAGAGATATATGGAGAGGGGTATAAGAGCATCTTTAGCGAAAAATTATAGATAAAAGGGTGTCAAGAAAAAATACTTGACACCCTTTTGCCGTTATGTTATTCTATGCAAGGTGATTCATCATGGAAAAGATTTTTGAACAGGGACTTTTGTATGATTTTTACGGCGAACTGCTGACAGAACATCAGAGAAGCATCTATGAGGATGCAGTATTTAATGATATGTCGCTCGGCGAGATCGCTGAGGAGAATGGAATCAGTAGGCAAGGCGTACATGACTTGATTAAACGATGTGATAAAATCCTGCACGAGTATGAGAGTAAATTACACCTTGTGGAGCGTTTCTCCAACGCAAAAGAGAAAATCGGCAAAATAGAGAAGCTGACTGTTATTACAGAATCCGGTACAGATATTACTGAGCGTTTGGAAGGAATCCGACAGTTAAGCGAAGAGCTTTTAGCAGAATTATAGAGGAATTGTTCATGGCATTTGAGAGTTTGACAGATAAACTGCAAAATGTGTTTAAAAATTTAAGAAGCAAAGGTCGCCTGACCGAGGAAGACGTAAAAACAGCCTTAAAGGAAGTAAAAATGGCTCTCCTGGAGGCGGATGTTAACTTTAAGGTTGTTAAACAGTTTGTGAAGGCTGTCGAGGAACGTGCAATCGGGCAGGATGTGATGAATGGTTTAAATCCCGGACAGATGGTCATTAAAATCGTCAACGAAGAAATGACAGCACTCATGGGAAGTGAGACCACGGAGATTTCATTTCAGCCCGGTAAATCCATCACGGTCATTATGATGGCAGGACTTCAGGGTGCAGGTAAAACGACAGCAACCGCGAAACTTGCAGGAAAACTGAAATTAAAAGGGAAAAAATCTTTGCTGGTTGCCTGCGATGTTTACAGACCAGCAGCTGTGGAACAGTTAAAAATCAATGGTGAAAAGCAGGGCGTGGAAGTGTTCGAGATGGGCACCGACCATAAGCCTGTTTATATAGCAAAAGAAGCATTGAAATACGCTGAAAAAAATGCCTTTAATGTGGTGATCCTCGATACTGCAGGACGACTCCATGTTGATGAGGATATGATGCAGGAGCTTATGGATATTAAGAATGAGCTTACAGTGCATCAGACGCTACTTGTTGTGGATGCAATGACCGGTCAGGATGCTGTGAATGTTGCCAAGGAATTTGACGAGAAGGTCGGTATTGACGGCGTGATTCTTTCCAAAATGGATGGTGACACCAGAGGTGGTGCTGCTTTGTCAATCAAAGCTGTCATCGGAAAACCGATTTTATATGTTGGTATGGGAGAGAAACTTTCTGATATGGAACAGTTTTATCCGGACCGTATGGCAAGCAGAATTCTCGGTATGGGAGATGTACTTTCACTGATTGATAAGGCTCAAGCGAATCTCGATTTGGATGAAGATAAGAGTCGAGAGATGGCAGGCCGAATGAAAAAAGGTAAGTTTGATTTTGAAGACTACCTTGAGAGCATGAAGCAAATGAGAAAAATGGGTGGGCTTTCCAGTATCTTAAGCATGCTTCCGGGAATGGGAATAAAAGGTGCTGATTTGGAGTCCATGGTTGATGAGAAGCAGTTAAAACATATGGAAGCAATTGTGTTATCCATGACGGTGGAGGAGAGACGTAATCCAAAGGTTTTGAATCCGAAGAGAAAGCATCGTATAGCAAAGGGTGCAGGAGTCGATATAGCTGTTGTGAACAGGTTTATAAAACAGTTTGAGCAGAGCCAGAAGCTGATGAAGCAGTTTGGTGGTGGCAAGAAGGGAAGAGGTCTGATGGGTGGCTTCCCGGGAATGGGCGGCAGATTCCCATTTTAAGATGTAGATATGAACTTTACTGAAATTTACAGAAGAAGTTCTTATCATAGATAACCAATAAACATTTATATTTTAATGGAGGAAAAAGAAATGGCAGTAAAAATCAGATTGAGAAGAATGGGACAGAAGAAGGCTCCTTTTTATAGAATTATCGTAGCTGACTCTCATTCACCCAGAGATGGAAGATTCATCGAGGAGATTGGTACTTATGATCCCAGTACCGAGCCCAGCACCTTTAAGATTGATGAAGAAGCAGCTAAGAAATGGCTTGCTAACGGTGCTCAGCCTACTGAAGTTGTTGGCA